>QNXU01000133.1 GCA_003973485.1 Bacteroidota bacterium
TAAACCTCACAATCTAATTCTATTGATAAATTAGATGGTTTTTTAAATTCACCTTTGGAAACTGGCAAGCTTTCATCTTCATATACTTTTTTCATGAATTTTTCCCAAATAGGCATTGCCATCCTTGCTCCCTGACCTAATCCGATATTTCGGAAGTGAATACTTCTTTCATCTCCACCAACCCATACGCCCGCGGCTAAATCTTTAGTTACTCCAACAAACCAACCATCCGAGTAGTTTTGAGTTGTACCTGTTTTAGCTCCAATTTCATTTTCCTCTCGTAATTCCTTATCAAGTCCTAGTGCAGTACCGCCTTCTATTTCTGTTGACCCTTTCAACATGTGAAGCATGGCATAAGCCGTTTCTGAACTTAATGCCTCTCCTGTTTTTGGTACAAATTGTTTTAAAACTTTTCCGTTTTTATCCTCAATTCTTTCAATATAAAATGGTTCAGTGTAGAATCCTTCATTTACAAAAGTGCTGTAGGCACCGATAAGTTCGTAAATTGAAACATCTGAAGTTCCTAGGCATAAGGATGGAACGGCAGCTAATGGGCTTTCAATTCCTAATCTTCTGGCATAGTCAACAACGGTTTGTGGCCCTATTTTCTGCATAACATAAGCGGTTCCAGAATTAAGTGAACGAGCCATTGCTTGGCGTAAAGTCATGGTTTCACCAGAAAATTTACCCCCTGAATTCGAAGGAGTCCAAGTAGGCGGATCTCCTGGGACTTCAAAAGTTACGGGTACATCTTGAATTTCGTAACAAGGAGAATATCCATTATCTATAGCAGCGGCATAAACAATAGGTTTGAATGTTGATCCGGGCTGTCTTCTACCTTGCTTAACATGGTCATATTTAAAATATTTGTAATTGATTCCACCTACCCATGCCTTAATATGTCCATTATTTGGATTCATAGCCATAAAACCAGCATGTAAAAATTGTTTGTAATACCGTATAGAATCCATTGTACTCAAGGTAGTGTCAATTTCTCCTTCCCAACTGAAAACCTTCATTGGTTTAGGTTCTCTTAATTTCTCAAAAATTTTATCCTCATTATCTCCAAATTGATTTTTCCAATAGCTATATGCTTCTGTCCTTCTAGCTTCATTTTTTACAAAATCTTTTATCACTCTTCCAGATTCATCTCTCCAAGGAGCTTTTCCTTCCCAATGCTCATCAAAAAGTTCTTGTTGAAATTTCATGTGCTCTTCCACTGCTTCCTCTGCATATTTTTGCATTCTGCTGTCTATGGTCGTATATATTCTTAGCCCATCCTCATAAAGGTCATATCCATTTTGTTTAGACCATGCTAATAAATCCCATAATATTACACCTCTAAAATAGGTGGCTAAACCATCATTATGGTTTTCTACATCATAATCCAACTCAATGGGCTTTGATGATATTGTATCGTAAGCAACATTGTCAATATAGCCGTATTTTCGCATTTGGTTTAAGACAACATTTCTTCTGTGAAATGCATTCTCTGGTTCATAAACTGGGCTAAATAAATTTGGATTTTTACATAGGCCAACTAACACAGCCGCTTCAGGAATTGTAAGTTTATCGGGAGTTGTATTAAAAAAGGTTTGTGAAGCAGTTTTAATACCAAATGCATTGCTTCCGAACTCAAAAGTATTTAAGTACATCGCAATTATTTCTTTCTTAGTATAAGATCTTTCCAATTTAACTGCCACTATCCACTCTTTCATTTTAGCTATGATTAACCCTAATACAGGAACATCATTTAGGCTTCCATTAGATAAATCACTTCTTGTACGGAATAATATCTTTGCTAATTGTTGACTTATGGTGCTTCCACCACCAGCACTTTTATCAAACATTAGAATGGATTTGAAGAAAACCCTTCCTAAACCGTATAAATCGATTCCAGAATGTTTGGAATATCTTATATCCTCAGTAGCAATTAAGGCGTTCACTACATTTGGGGATAATTCGTCAAAAGTAACTTGGCTCCTATTATATCGATAATATTTGCCCATTTCTTTATTATCTGCAAAATATAAAATGGAAGAAAGGTCACTTTTTGGATTCTCCAGCGATTTTAAACCAGGTAATTCCCCATACCACCCATTAAAATTAATACTGATGCTATATATAAATAATGTAAAACTGATTATGGCTAAAAAGAAAAGTGACCATAATGCTATAATTACTTTTTTATATTTTTTTGATTTTTCCATTTTTTAGAATGTTCTAGAATTTAAGAGCACTATTTTAAGGCTATTGGGTTATTTCATAATTTGAATTAAAGAAATCAGTATAGCTATCAATCATTTTTGCTTGATAGAATATCTGAAAATTATCTTTAGAAATGATAAAATTACTAAAATTTAAGCTGCTGAAATTCTTTAAAGGTGATAAATCACTATTAAATTTTTTGTAAAAGGCTTCTGCTATTTCTTTATCTTCAAATTCACTTAATAATATCATGGAGTTTTCTTCATCAAAAACTAGATTTCCAGCATTTAAGTCTTGATCAGGAAAAAATTTCTCTGCAAAAGACTCAATTTCTTGAGGGAGTATTCCTGACAATGCTTTGTTATTTTCATAGACTACAACAAAATAATGAGCTTGGTCGAAAAAAGGAATATATTTTATTTTTTCCTTCTGCTGTTGTTTTTTATCTAAATCATCAATTGCAGCTAATAAACCTTTAGCAAAATCATAAAGTTCACTGTTAGGATATTCTTTTAAGAAGGATTGTAATTTAAATTTGTAGGGGTTTTTTCCGTCAGTAATACCAGTAATAAGTGCTTCTAACAATTTAAGGTTGTCCTCATAATCATTTTCAGGATATTCATTGAGCCCGATGCTTATTTCTTCAGTGGCTGCTTTATAATCTTTTACTTCATAAAGTCTATAGGCTTTTTCATAAATCACTTTAACTTTTGCACTTGCCACGTTACTTTCTTCCTGATAATTAGGGTTTTCTACAAGTTTTGCGAAAATAGTTTCAGGGAATTTTGCTAATAACTCTGATGAATATGTTTCTGATTTTGCTTCATTTTTATCCTTATAATAAATATAAAGAAGGTAAAGCAATTCCGCTTTATATTCAGTTTCAGGATATTTTGATAGTAAAGTTTCATAAGTATTTACCGCTTCCTGTTTTTCTTGCAAATCAAAATTGTAGATGTTTCCTAGTTTATAATAGGCTACCTCCATCTCATCTTTTAATTTAATTTGCTTTTCTTCTTCAAAAGGTATTGAAGAGAAAAACTCTTCCCTTTCTTGTGCTAATAATTCCTCTTCATTTAATTGAGGCTTTTCTTCCTCTTCTGAAGCTATTTGCTTTTCTTGTTCATCATTATCTTCCGAATCGAAAACTTTATCCCTTTCAATTCTCCAATTATCCTGAAGTGATCGATCTCCCCAAGTTCTTTTAAAAGTGCTTCTTCCTTGCCCCACGGTTGAAGCATCATAAAAATAAAATCCACCTCCAGGGGCAGTATTGGTTTGTATTTTGGGTTCATCATTGAAAGAACTGGTGTTGGTATTAGCACTTCTGATTCTTTTTTCTCTTTTCTGTCGTGCTGCTTCCTCTTTTTCTTTTTTAATTTTCTCATTCCTAAGAGTTAAAAACATTTCATTTAATGAAGTGCTATCCATATTAGCTAATGATAATAAGCTGTCATTTTCATTAATAGTATTTATTTGTTTAATGAAATCAGACAGCACTGATTGTCTTGTCTCAACCTGAGGATATATTTTTTCATCTTTTGGCATAATTTGGTAAGCACTATCATAATAAGCTTGCGCTAAAGGGTATTCTTTAAGTTCATCAAAATAGAGTAAACCTAATTTATGATAGGAAAAAGATTTTTGTCTTTCGTTATTTACACTTTCTGCAATAGATGATTTATAATAAGGAATAGCTTCTTTGATATTTCCTTGTTTTAATTCGAATTCAGCCATTTCGTAATAGATTTTATCTCTGAATTCAATGTTTTTTCCATCTTTCAACAGCTGTTCAAAGTATTTTCTGATTTTTTTCACGTCCTCACCTTTCGATAGCTCGGTAACTTGAGCCATATTGAGCCGAGCATAAAATGACAGTTCATAGGGAGGCCTGTTTCTTAAAACTTCTTTATAATTTTCGTATGCGAAAGCATCCAGATCTGATTTTTGAAAAAGTTGCCCTAATATAAAATGATATTTTGCTTTGAGGGGGCCTTTTCCCATAAGCTCAGTTGCGGCAGTTAAATATTTAATTAAATTATTAGGGTCATTGGCAATTTGAAAATAATGAGCTGCTTGTTGATAGAATTTTCGCTTATTGGATTTGGATAATTTTTGACGATTGAGATAATCAATTACGGCAAGGGCATTACTTAATTCATTATATTCAGTAAAAGTTCTAATGAGATGCGTTAATGCTTCATAGCGGGTTTGTTCATCTTCACTATTAACATTTACATATTTAAATGTTTCAATCGATTCTTCATATTCTTGATTAAGCATACGGGCTATTCCCACTAAAATATAACTATCATCTACCCATTTGCTTACTTTATGTCTTTGAATAGCTATAGAGGCCTTTTTAATAATATCTTCAATTTTTTCAGTATTGGAGTTTACAATGTTTGTATCAATGGGAGCTTTTACTTTTAAAACTCTATTGAAATTATTCTGATGAGCCTCGTCAATTTCAAATAATACTTCTTGTAGCTTTTCGTTTGCAATAAAATATGCATTGTATTTGGCGGTCATGTTGTGATAACCATAGCTGACTAATCCTGAATTTTCAGGCGAACATGCTGCTAATGGCAGTATAATGCCAAATATTAGAATTCTATATAGTTTTTTTCTCTTGTTCATTATTATTTGAAACGACCAATTTAATCGATTCATATAAGAAAAGTATTGAGAGTTGATGATATTATGTATTTTTGTGTCAAACAATAATTAACAAAGTTGCGAATTAGAAAAACAATGTCCAATTGGCTTACCACTCGATATCAAATGGTGGTAAGAAACGAAGAAAACTTAGCTGAAGTATCTACTTTTAATTTCACTTATGCAAAAGTAGTAGTTATTAGCTTATTAACATTTGTTTTGATATTTATTGGCGCATTATATTTATCGCAATCTCTATTGTCGCAGTGGTTTGATCCAAGGCATACTACTATGGAATATAATCAGAAATTACTTACCCTTACAATGGAGATGGATTCATTAAAATCTAGATTGCGAGCACAAGATCGTTTTATAGGCAATGTACAAACTATTTTGAAAGGGGATATTCCTAAAGGAGAAACCTACCGAGAACCGGATCAAATTAAGACAGATGAATTGAATAAAGATATGAATCCACAAAGCATGAATGTTGGAGATTCTATCATTAGACAAGAATTTGAAGAGCAAGATTTCAGTTTAACAAGCTATTCTAGTAATAACTATTCAGAGGAATTGAAGGATATCTTCTTCTTTCCACCATTACAAGGAATAGTTAGCTCGCCTTATGATTTGAGTATTGATCACTATGGGATAGATATTGTAGCAAAAACTAATGAACCTGTAAAATCTATAGCAGATGGAACCGTTATATTATCATCATGGACTCAAGAAGGAGGATATGTGATTGCTATACAGCATAGAGCGAATTTAATATCTGTAGTAAGACATAATTCTGCATTATTAAAAAAAGTTGGTAATTTTGTGAATGCGGGTGAAGTAATCTCTATAATTGGTAATTCTGGGGAACTAACTTCTGGGCCACATGTTCATTTAGAGATATGGTATAATGGTAATCCGGTAGATCCGGAAGAATTTATTACTTTTTAAATATATAGGAAAAGGAAATGTTTAATAACAAGCAAGATAAAATACAAATGGCACAAGATATCACAAGTTCCAGCAATACAATTGGAAAAGGAACTACTATTACTGGAGACTTAGAGACCTTTGGGAATATCAGAATAGATGGAAAGGTAATTGGTAATATTAAAACTAAATCAAAGTTAGTTTTAGGGAATACTTCTCATATTGAAGGAAATGTGTTGTCACAAAATGCAGAAATTGAAGGGGAAGTGAAAGGAGTAGTTGAAATTACTGAATTATTGGTATTGAAACCTTCAGCGGTAGTGCATGGTGATATAATTACCAATAAACTTATTGTTGAGTCAGGGGCTACATTTAATGGTGAGTGTAAAATGGGTGTTTCAAACAAAACCATTAAAATAGGTGAAGAAACAGCTAACGGACAATCAAATCCAAAAATTGAAAAAGCAAAAGCCGTTTAATAGTTATTTAAAATACTCTGGTCTTGCCATTCAAATGGCTGTAACCATTTACCTAGGTAATTTATTAGGTAAGTATATTGATAAAGTTGCCGAAAGTGGTTCTGATATTTTCACTAAGATCATAACACTTTTGGCTGTTTTTCTTTCAATGTTTGTGATCATACGTGAGGTGATCAAATCACAAGAATAGAATTAATGTTTAAAAGATTAATAATCTTCACCCTCTTTTCTGTAGCTATTGCAATCATTGTCCTTTTTACACAAAAGTGGTATATTGACAGTGTAAATGGGACATTATCTTATTCCATCAATTCGATATATCTATTTCATTTTATTGCTTTCATAACCATTGTCTTTTCTATAGAGCTATTAAGTAAGAGATTACCCGATCAGGTTGGCTACTTTTATTTAGCCAGTGTTTTTGTAAAGATTGGTCTTTTTGTACTGGTTTTTAAAGACACTCTTTTTTCTGATTCCCCCTTAAGCTTTTTGGAAAGACTATCTATTATTATTCCTTTCTTTATGTTTTTAGTGATGGAAGCAATCTATAGTGGTAGGCTTATGAATGCAGTAGATAATGAATCAAAATCTGGCAGCTAAAAAACTTAATAAAAAAATTATGTTTATTAAGAAAATGATTACCTTTGCCCCCAAATTAAGGCTATCGTAAAAAGTAGAATGATCAATCCAACTATAATGAGAAACACATTGTTGTTCGCACTTTTAATATCGCTTATCAACGTTAATTCGTTATTTGCGGTTGCAGGAGGTTCAGAAGAAGGTGGGCAAATAAACACCAAAGAGGAGATTAACGAATATATTCAGCATCACTTGCAGGATTCACATGATTTTACTTTTTGGACAAATGGTAAAACTGGATCACATATAGGATTTCATTTACCAGTTATTTTGTGGTCCGATGGTTTGCATGTGTTCTCATCAGGGAAATTTGATTATGGGCATGAAGTAGCTGAATCAAATGGTAAATACTTCACGCTATATCACGGTAAAGTTTATGAAACTAATGCTGATGGGGAAATCAATTTAGATGAAGAAGGTCATGCCACTAATGCTAAGCCTTTAGATATCTCAATTACAAAAAATGTAGTTGGGATGTTGCTTACCTCTTTATTAATGTTCTTAGGATTTATATCTTTAGCTAAGGGTTATAATAAAAGATCAATCCCTAAAGGAATAGGCAGAATTCTTGAGCCTTTGGTTATATATGTAAGAGATGAAATTGCAAGGCCAAATATTGGTTCTAAATACGAGAAATTTATTCCTTATCTACTTACTGTATTCTTTTATATCTGGATTTTGAATTTGTTGGGATTAACGCCATTAGGTTTCAATGTAACAGGAAATATTGCCGTAACAGTAGGTTTAGCTTTGATTACTTTCTTTGTGACTCAGTTTAGCGGTAACAAAGATTATTGGAAACACATTTTCTGGATGCCAGGTGTGCCAATTCCAATGAAAATTATTTTAATGCCAATTGAGGTGTTAGGAATGTTCACCAAGCCATTTGCATTATTAATTCGTTTGTTTGCAAACATCACAGCAGGCCACGTAGTAGTAATGAGTTTGATTGCATTAATTATTACAATGCGATCGCAGTTTGGTATAGTTGCTTCTTCAAGTATTTCATTTGGATTAGCATTTTTTATTACCCTAATTGAATTATTAGTCGCTTTTCTTCAGGCTTATATCTTTACAATGCTATCAGCATTATTCATAGGTATGGCAGTAGAGGAGCATCATTAAAAGTGTATTTTTGTTTAATTTAATATAAATCAACTATCATGTACAATTTAATTGGAGCAGGATTAATCGTAATCGGTGCTGGTATCGGACTAGGCCAAATTGGTGGAAAAGCAATGGAAGGTATTGCTAGACAACCTGAGGCTTCTGGTAAAATTCAAACCGCTATGATTATCATCGGTGCATTATTAGAAGGATTAGCATTTGGTGCTTTGATCCTTGCTGGATGATTTAATCCAACATCAAAACAACGCTATTTGTATGCGCTAGGCTGCAAATAGCGTTTTTAAAAACTTAAATTAATCAAATAAAAAAATGGAACAATTAATAAATGACTTTTCTCCTGGCTTGTTTTTCATGCAGCTCTTCATTTTCCTTGTTCTCCTATTGCTTTTATCAAAATTTGCTTGGAAGCCAATTTTGAATTCATTAAAAGCAAGAGAAGGTAGCATTGCAGATGCATTGCAATCTGCTGAAAATGCTAAAGAGGAAATGGCTAAATTGCAGGCTGATAATCAGAAATTATTGCAAGAAGCAAGACAAGAAAGAGATAAGCTATTGAAAGAAGCAACTGACATTGCTAATAAAATAAAGGAAGAGGCGAAATCTGATGCTGCAAAACAAGCAGATAGAATGATTTCTGATGCTAAAAATGCAATCGAGGTAGAGAAAAATGCAGCTTTGAAAGAAGTAACTACTAAGGTTGCAGAGCTTTCATTAGAAATAGCAGAAAAGCTTATTCGTAAAAACTTATCTGATGATAAGGCACAAAAAGCTTTAGCAGAAGATTTTATGAAAGATTTAAAACTCAATTAATCTGATCAAATGTCAGAATATAGAATTGCATCCCGATATTCCAAATCATTAATTGATCTCGCAGTTGAGAAAAATCAACTGGAAGACATTAAAGAGGACATGGAACTTTTATCTAAAGTCTGTAAAGAAAATAGAGACTTTGTACTTATGCTAAATAATCCAATTTTGGAGAGCGTAAAAAAAGCAGCTGTTATAAGGGCGGTTTTTAAGGACAAAGTTCAGGAAATGACTTCTTTGTTTTTTGATATTGTCTCAAGAAAGCATAGAGAGTCTGTTTTGCCAGAAATGGCAAAGGTTTTCAAACAGCTTTATAATGAGAAAAAAGGAATAATTGCAGCAGAAGTAACTACGACTTTTGCTTTGGATGATGCTTTGCGTGCTGAAGTAATAAAAGTCGTTAAAGAAATTTCTGGTAAAGAAGTTGAATTAAGCGAAAAAATAGATAAGTCTTTGATTGGTGGCTTTGTAATCCGAGTTGGAGATAAGCAAATAGATGAGTCCATTCAAAGCAAGATGAATGATTTAAGAAGGGAATTAACCCAATATCAATATATCAAACAGATTTAAAAAATTAATTAACCTATAATAACAGAATAATGGCAGAGGTTAGACCAGACGAGGTTTCAGCAATATTAAGAGAACAACTTTCGAGCTTCAAAACGGAAGCGGAATTAGAAGAAGTTGGTACCGTCCTTCAAGTTGGTGATGGTGTGGCACGTATTTACGGCTTAACTCAAGCACAATCAGGTGAGTTGTTAGAATTTGAAAACGGCTTGCAAGCATTGGTTTTGAACTTGGAAGAAGATAATGTTGGAGCTGTATTATTCGGTAGTTCACAAGGAATTAAAGAAGGTGACGCTGTAAAAAGAACAGGAAAGATTGCTTCCATTAAAGTGGGTGATGGTATCGCAGGTAGAGTTGTGGATACATTAGGTCAACCAATTGATGGTAAAGGCCCTATCGAAGGAGAGCTTTTTGATATGCCTTTGGAGCGTAAAGCACCTGGTGTAATTTTCCGTGAGCCGGTAAGTGAGCCTTTGCAAACAGGTATTAAATCTATTGATGCGATGATTCCTGTTGGAAGGGGTCAGCGTGAGTTGATTATTGGTGACCGTCAGACAGGTAAAACTGCTGTGGCAATTGATGCCATTATCAACCAAAAAGAATTTTATGATGCTGGCGAGCCAGTTTATTGTATATATGTTGCCATTGGGCAAAAGGCCTCTACAGTAGCACAAATTGTAGCTGAGTTAGAAAAAGCAGGTGCAATGGCTTATACTACTATTGTTTCCGCTTCTGCATCTGATCCAGCTCCATTGCAGTTCTTTGCTCCTTTCGCAGGTGCTGCTATTGGTGAGTACTTCAGAGATACAGGTCGTCCTGGTTTAGTTGTTTATGATGATTTATCTAAACAAGCGGTTGCTTATCGTGAGGTTTCTTTGTTATTAAGAAGACCTCCAGGACGTGAAGCTTATCCTGGTGATGTATTCTACTTACACTCACGTTTATTAGAGAGAGCTGCAAAAGTGATCAATGATGATACTATTGCAAAGGACATGAATGACTTACCTCCTTCACTGAAAGGAAAAGTAAAAGGTGGTGGATCATTAACGGCTCTTCCAATTATAGAAACCCAAGCAGGTGACGTTTCAGCTTATATCCCAACCAACGTAATTTCAATTACGGATGGTCAGATATTCTTGGAAACTAACTTATTTAACTCTGGTATCAGACCAGCTATTAACGTAGGTATTTCTGTATCTCGTGTGGGTGGTAATGCTCAGATTAAATCAATGAAAAAAGTATCTGGTACCTTGAAATTGGATCAAGCACAGTTCCGTGAATTGGAGGCTTTTGCTAAGTTTGGTTCTGATTTAGATCCTGCTACTAAGAAAGTTATTGAAAGAGGTAAGCGTAACCAGGAAATCTTGAAGCAAGGTCAGTATTCTCCAGTTGCCGTTGAGCAACAAGTTGCTATCATTATTGCTTCTACAAAAGGATTTTTAGATAAAGTACCAGTTGATAAAGTACGTGCTTTTGAAAAGGAATTTGCTATGATGATGGAGAATCAAGAAAAAGAAACTCTTGATGCTTTCAAAGCAGGGAAAATCAATGATGATTTAATTGCAGTTGTGAAGAAAGTAGCTGACGATTTATCATCTAAATACTAAACATTTAGAGGAGCTTTTTAAAGCTCCTTTCTACATTTTATGATTAACATTTTTCCTTTTTAATAAAGGTTAAAATAGATATAAGGCTGTATGGCAAATCTAAAGGAAGTAAAAAATAGGATTAATTCAGTTGTTTCGACTCAACAAATCACTAAAGCCATGAAAATGGTGGCGGCTGCTAAGTTGAAGCGTGCACAGGACAGAATCACCATGATGCGTCCTTATTCACAGAAGTTATCTGCTATTTTACAAAATGTAAGTGGCAGCGGTGAGGAAATGAATAATCCTTATGCTAAAGAAAGAACAGTTGAGAAGGTTTTATTAATTTTGGTAACTTCTGATAAAGGCCTTTGTGGTGCTTTTAACAGTACGGTAACTCGTAAAGTTAAAAGTTTAATGGAGGGTGATTACAAATCAATTGCTGAAAATGGGAATTTACATTTCATGACAATTGGCAAAAAAGCAGCAGATTTCTTAAAAAGAAATAAGCTTCCTAATAATGCTGATTTCATTGATCTGTTTAATAGGTTGAACTATGAAGATGTTAGTGAAGCAGCTCAGTTTGTGATGGATGAATATGAAAAAGGAACTTATGATAAGGTAGAAATTATTTATAATGAGTTCAAAAATGCTGCTACTCAAATTTTAAATCAAGAACAGTTTTTGCCAATAGCTAAGGCTGAGAATGAAAGTGGAGCAGATACTGATCATGCTTATTCTTATGAGCCATCTAGAGATTATATTGAAAAAGAATTAATACCTACTTCATTAAAAACACAATTATTCAAGGCACTTTTAGATTCTAATGCATCAGAGCACGGTGCTAGAATGACCGCCATGGATAAAGCAACTGATAATGCTGGAGATCTATTAAAAGAATTGAGATTGACTTATAACAGAACTCGTCAAGCTGCAATTACAACTGAAATATTAGAAATTACAGCTGGAGCAGAAGCTTTAGCAGCGGAGTAATTTGACAGTAGTTTTTACAATTTTTAAAGAAAGCCGAAAGATTATTTTTTCGGCTTTTTTAATGCTTCCAATTTACTTCATGACTATCCCTAACTGCTCTCATAATATCGCGCTGGCTAATTTGACCAATTAATTTTCCTTCTTTTAAAACAGGAAATCTTCTAAAGCGCATTCTTAAGAACATATTGGCAACTTCGAAGATATTAGTCTCTGGATCAATATGGATCACATTTGTTGCCATATAGTCCTTTACTAAGCCTGGAAGCTTTGGAGAGTTATTATACTTCCCTTTTACGATTTCCTTTAGACAATCTCCTTCTGAAATTACCCCAATCAGATTATTGTGTTCATCTACTACAGGCCCACCTGAAATTTTCTTTTTCATTAAAATATCCATGGCCTCGTATATGGTTTGATGCTCATTAAAAGTAATGAGATTTGTAGCCATATAATCTTTTACTGATACACTGTTTGCTTCTTCTTGCTTTGTTTCCTTTTTGATGAATGCCCCTTGATAGCTTTTTACCATGATTGAAAATTAGTTTAGTGTTGTATAATATACACTTTTAATAATACAAATCAAATTTAAGTAGCTAAAAATCAGTATTTTGATTAAGTGCTTAAGGTAATTAGTCTGTCTTGAAATTCTAAAGATTTGAAAGCAAACGTCTCTTTAATCCAGGCAAAAGTGGATTCTTGAAAGATGAAAACATGAGTAGGGTCGTTTTTGTAATACCAATCATCAAAATTTATCTCTTCATTGAAAAGGTCAGTCATGATATAGAGTTTCCCGGTTGGTTTCAGTAAAGATTTTAGTTTTTCAAATTCTAATTGGGGATTATGAAAATGCTCAACTACCTCACAGCATGCAATGTAATCATAGCTATCATTTAATAGCTCAGGTCTGAAATCAAAATAAGGATCGTAAGTTTCAATATTATATCCTTTTTCTCTTATTACTGCACTTATAACAGGACCCGTTCCAGAGCCAAAATCTAAGCCATTATGCTCTTTATCAAAATCATTTAAAATACTATTCGTAATGGGAGAAACAAATTTTTGGTAGCCGATATCATTAACATCATTATTATGTGCTTTATAGCGGTCAATTTCAAAGCTATCGTCTGGCAAGAATTGCTTTGACATAAATATTCCATTGCAATTTGGACATTGTAGATAATATTTTTCGTTGTTGAGATGGAATATTGGGCTTAATTCATTGCATAACCTACAATTTTCTGTTTCATGCATCATTTTTTAGTCATTCCTTTTCACAAATTGGACCACCCTTTCCATCAGTTCTTCTTTATCATTCCAAAAATTACGGCTTTTGATTTGAATGTAAGGCCAATTCATTTTCGATAATAGGAAAGGAGTATATGCAAAAATATCTTTTACTGAAGGGTTGTCATAAAACAGGTTATCATCTGAAAGTAATAATCCTTTGTATTGGTCATGGTCTTTGAAGCTTAAATCAGCAAACGGTAATTCTTCCTCAGCTTTGATGCTTTTCACAGTGGATTCTAATTCTTCCCTAACTTTCGTTTTTAAGAACCAACTGCTTTGGAAATGATTTGCAGGTTTTGGTTTTGGTTTGAACTTTCCTTTAGAAACTTCTAAAGCATATTGTAAATAAGCTTTCAGTAATTTCGGACCATTATTTTTAGCATCTTCCACTTTGAGCTGATCAGGATAAAGACTGCTAATGATAATTACCTTTTCACGAGCCCTTGTAATGGCTACATTTAATCTATTCTCTCCTTTTGGGGCATTAATGCTTCCAAATTGCATTTTAAGCCTGCCCGCTTTGTCTGGGGCATATCCTGTACTGAATATGATAACATCCTTTTCGTCACCTTGGACATTCTCTATATTTTTAACAAAGAATTTATCTGGTAATGTTAAATTTCCTTGAGCAATTTGATCTTCCAAAATATCCCAAATCAAACCTTGTTGAGGAGCATTGAAGGTGACTACTCCTATTTCTTTTTCAGGTTCATTTTTCAAGTATTCTTTAATGATATCCACCACATTACGGGCCTCAATTTCATTCGAATTTTGCTCCCATACTCCATCTACTTTTATGTAATCTATACCAGGGTCAGCATTATTGATATAATTAAAATCAGGCAATAATCTCAATCTATCTTTATAGAAATGATAATTGGAAAATTCTATCAGGTCTAAGGATTTACTTCTATAATGTCCCGAAAGCTGGAGATTCATCAAATATTTATTGGCTAAGTCAAGAAGAGAATCAATTTCCAAATCAGGATGATCAACCTCTTCCTCCTCCCAACGGACTTTATAGAGATCATTAGGGCTAAGTTGCTTGTCATCACCAGCTATAACTACCTGTCTGCCTCTGTACATGGCTGGAATTCCTTTTTCTACAAAACATTGTGAGGCTTCATCAAAGATTACCAAATCAAAAATTTCTTCCATTGGAAAAATAGCAGAAACAGATTCAGGACTTGCCATCCAGCAGGGAATAAGATCAAATAATTCATCTTGAAATTCTTGAATTACTTTTCTTATGGGCCATATTTGGCGTTTTTTTGTGACTTGGTGACTTAAATCTCGGTAAGAAATCCTATTATTTAATCTATTGTACTCAACATTAGTAAATGTTCTTTCTCTAACTTTCAAGTTTAGGATTTCAGTGCTGAGTTTTAATTTATCTTCTATAGAATATTGAAGTTCATCGGTTTGTTTATCAAATTTTCTGGTAGAAACCTCTCTCAAAATAGGGTACTTTGTTTCTATATGATCCAACCATTCCAAATAAATGCTATTAAGAAAAATAGGCTTAATATTTTTATGGTTTATGGTAATTTCGCTTTCGTTTAATAGTTTTACCACTTCTTGTTCGAAGTGTTCCATACCATCATAAAGCTGGTCAAATTGAACTAGTTCATCAAAATACCTTTGGAAAGTTTTGATGTAGCTAGCAGGAAGTCTCTCTTGTTCCAGTTGATCAATTTGTGTTCTGGTTAGGTATTTTTTCCATTTATCTTTCTCCTCAATTGTCTCTTTAGAGAGATTGATAATAGCTTGAATTTTCGATAAAAATTCTTTGAGTGATTTACCTTCAATTAATGAGAATACCTTGAAATTAGTAAATGACCCTATTATTTCTTTAGCTTTTATGGCCTGAGTTTGTTCTTGAAACCAGTGATTAAGCTCAATTTGATTTTTTGTGTTTGGGATATCTTTAAGCCATGTCTGTTTTTTGAGTTTAGTCATATTATGCTCAAAATTCAGTCTGTTATCTAGCCTTTTTTCAAGCTCTTTTACGCCTGCACTATTTACAGTTAAGTTATTGGCCACCAAAACCTTTTTGAGGAAGTATTTTTCTTTGGCAAACAATAACCAATGGATCCACTTTGTAGGTCTTTTTCTTGATTGTCTTCTTAACTGGATGATTTTTTGTAATGTGCCTAAATCTTTGGATGGCAAGCTATTTTCTATTCCTCCGTCCTTAAAGCAATCATTTATTACTCGTTGTACATTGCTCAACCACAATGCATTTGTGTTGTCGTCAGAGTAATTGAACATGTACATTAAATACTCATAGGAAGTAGTATTTAACAGATCTTCCAAAGCATTTAATTTATCTTGATGTTCGACCACATCTTCAAATTCTTTGAGACTCATAGATGAGCCGACCAATTTTTTTGATTTTTCTGCGGTTTCTTGAAAATAGGAAGGAATTTTTTCCAATAAATGGACGATTTCCTTTTTGTCATTCAGTCCAAAATCTTTAAAGTTTACTCGGTCTTGCCAAATAAAATCATCTTTACTGAAGTCGTCCACATAAGTTTGAAAATGCACTAATTTATCAGCAAACTCTTCAATTTCTTTTTTGTGAAAATGGCGGTGAATTTGCTTTAAATTGATTTTAACCTGATTGAGGTCACAATTTAAATACAACTCCTTTGCAGAAATACCACATTCCGATTCATCAAATAAAGCTAAACGATATTCTTCCTTTTCTTCTACTATTTGGTCAATAATCCTGCTTGATTTTAAAAATTCTCTTTGAATCTGTACGGAATCCAGTCCATTGTTTTTGGCTTCATATTCTTCAATTCGTTCTATTTGACTTTGAATTTGCTCAAAAATTGCCTTTCTATCATTTTTAAAATCATGAACCAATGCTATAAAAGGTTGCATCTCAATAGATTTCATTCTTTCGTATATAACATCTAAGGCAGCTCTTTTTTGACATACAACCAAAACCTTTTTGCCTCTCGCAATGAAATCTGTCACAAGATTGCTGATAAGTTGAGATTTACCTGTTCCTGGAGGGCCTTGAACTACTAAGGAATTTCCTTTTTTAACAGCTTTTAATGCATTTTCCTGATAGGCATCCATAGGGAAAACGGTAAAGGTTTCTTCCTCCTTTACGCTTTCAATAAAGCGATAACGCTGTTTGTAATCTGTAGGATCTTCAGTTTGCTTATCAGGGTTTCTGCTCAGAAAGAATTCTTCAATATCTTGTACTTCCTGTTCTTTTTCAAGTAAATATGAATAGTCAGGAACTAAGTATGAACCACTTTGAGGGAAAATTCCAAGAACAGCTTCAGGATATAGCTTTAATTCACCCTCCTTTTCATTTTCTTCAAAATCAGGTTTTTTAAAGTTTTTAAATGGATGTAGAACATCCATAAAATTGTCCTGATTAAAGTTTATTTCAATAGGGCTTTCCTTAAAGATTTGGTAAAGATCCGTTCTGAATACTCTACTGTCTGGATCATAAATTTCAAAAACTTTTTCAATTAACTCATCACTAATTTTAATTCCATGGAAATGAGCATAAGCCAACAGGAAAGATTTATTGAAGGTGATGTTCACATCTTCTCTTAATTCCATTACCCATTGGTCATTGACTTCCTTAATTTCTATAGGGAAAAAGATAAGGGGACAACGAACTGAGGTGCCACCTTGAAATTTACCTCTTACAAAAGGCCAGCCAACATATAAATCTTTTGCACCTCTTTCATCATAAATAAATTTTTCAATTCTTTTTAATTTTTTCAATTTATAGCTCATGATGTTGTTTTTCTCGAGCCTTGGATCAGAAATGGCTGCAAGAGGAATGTGTTTTTTTCTACCTATTAAATCCTCAATAAGTGAAAAAGAGCTTTTGTTGAGTAGAAAATCAAAGTCATGTAAATCTAAGGTTTGGTCAGAAATCAGTCGTAGAAGCAATAAAGATCTGTTGCTTCCTGAAAGGTTTGTGAGCCGTTTTAAATAGTGCCTTAGAATATTGTGCATGAAAAAAGTTAGCAAAAAATCAATTTAAGAAATTATTGTCTTAATTGTAAATCTTTATTTGGTGCTTAATCAAAAGAAAGATAGGGGCTAGTCTTTTTTACCCAACTGCTATCTAAAATTTTGATGGCCGATATATCTTTAACGGACTTATAGTTACCATGTTGATTTCTGTAATTAACGATCAAATTTGCTTCTTTGTATGAAATATACGGATGTTGCACTAAACTATCGGCATTTAAATGATTAACTTTTAGTTTCCTTAATTTTAATTCTTCACCTAAAAATACATAATTTTTGAGAGAATCAAGGGTTTCTTTTTTTAATCCATATACTTCTTTAAGCTGGTTGAGGCTATGAAATCCTCCTAGATAATCCCTGTATTTGAGGATTCTTTTTGAATATGCTGGACCAATTCCGTAAATTTTTTGAAGTTGAGCACTATCTGCTTTATTAATATCAAAGGGAGATATTTTGGATGAATTTGTTTCCTTTTTAAGAGGTTTAACCTTTTTGACTTCGGTAATCTTATGGTTTTCTTTTGATGCTTTGGAATTCGACTTTTCTAGTAATTGACTGATTTTTATGTAGGGATAAACTTTTTGGTAGAAAGCACTGTCAATTCCATATATTTTTAGAAGTTCTTCTTTGGATTCGAAGGGTTTTACTTTTTTTCTATATTTTATTATTCTTTCAGCTAAATATTGCGGAAAGCCTGAATTAACAAAATGCGTTGCATTTGATTTATTCAGGTCAAAATATTTATACTGGCGTTCTTCCTTATTTTCCTTATCAATTTCAATATTATCTTCAAGTTCGGCTAGTAAGGAAGTTAGTTTTAACCTATCTGTTTTTGTTTGTAAAGGCTTTTTATAATACGAGTAAACAGTTTTTGATATAAATGGCATTGACAAAATACCTGCCATTAGTAATAGAAGGATAATAAAACCATTAGATTCGGTTCTTGAAAAGCCAAAAAAGTTGCGAAGCCAAATTCTTATTTTCTGCTTCATTACTCAGTTAAGGTTTTAGTTTGACACTAAAGTAAGGAAGTGAATTCAATTGTACAATTTCATGTGTTATCTAATTTTATTTCTTTGAATATATCCCAGGATTTCCCATTATGTTTAAAGACAGTAATTGAATTAGCTTCAAAAGTTTCTTTAAAATCTCGATCTTTCACTTCATTCCATATTTTGTAGAAAGTTGGTTTTTTCAAATCACGGAAGGCAATCGTAATGTGAGGAGTAAATCCATTATTTTTGTGAGTGCTATTAAATACCTGGAATCTTTTCATGAACTGCGCTACAGATTTTTGCAATGATTCTAGTTTGTCATTTTCACGAACATCAATAAATATCACTCTAGGTTCGAATTTTCCAAAATCTTTCAGTTGAATTCCAAAGGGCTTTTTTTCAGTAAGTATGTCATTCAAAGCACTAATAAATTCCTCTTCTTTATTGATAGCTAAATTAAACGGCATTTGTAGGGTAATGTGTGCTTTTGAACGAAATCCACCCTTAACCCCATATTTTTGATGAAACTCCTCTTTTATCCCATGAATCTGTTTCTCAAGTGGATGAGGGGGGCAAATACCGATAAAAAACATTGATTTATCCATATATTTTAATTGCTATATTTTATTAATATCCTTCAATATTCAATAGATTTGAGGTAAAATTAGTAAATATGAAAAAGATCATTCATAAACCCTACCTTCTATTTGGTATATTAATAAGTATATTTATTGGAGGATGCTATTCTGAACTTAGCAATTTGGAGCTTGGCAAGCTGCAATGGAGCCCTGAATTAGGAGTACCTTTAATTGATTCAGAATTTACTTTGACAGAGATATTAGAAGCGAATTCTAGTGATATTGAAGTTAGCCCAGATCCTGAAAGTGATGTGTTGGTAATTAGAATATCTGACGATAGTTTATTTAGCCAATATGCTACAGATTACTTTGCATTAAGTGATCAAACGTTGAATGTCCCACCTATCATTCTAACACAAGAAGAAATAAATGAGTTTAATGCAAATGGACAGGTTACCATTTCAAGAGAAGCTATGATTGATTATCCAAATCAAGGAGACTTAGATAGAATCATAATTGACCAAGGCACTGTACAAACTCAAGTGACAGAAAATTTTCCTGCAAATGTTAATTTAACATTGCAAATGGAAGACCCCAATAATACTCCAATTCTGAATTATAATAATTTTTTCAATTATGACGGTTTTAACCCAATTAGTACTGATCAATCTACTGATCAATTTAATGGTTTAGAATTTACATTTAATGCTGATCCTGTTTTAAGACAAGTTTTAGCCATTTTCGACATTACCTTGGAAAAAGTAAATGGTCAGAACCTGATTTTTGGTGCAAATAGTATTGATCTGAATATTGGAGTTGAAGATTTGGAATTTGAAGCATTATATGGTGATTTAAGCTCTCAAGATATAAGTACAGAAGAAAACACCATCCAAACAGATGCTTTTAGTCAAAGTGAAATTCTAAGCGAACTTGATTATTATTTTGAAAACCCACAATTCAGATTAAATTTTACAAATTCAATGGGAATACCCATTAGGTTTGATGTCAATAATTTTACTACCTATAAAGATGGTACTGCATCAAATGAACCTATCAATTCATCAATAGAATTAGCTGCAGCAACGGTTGGGTCCACAACTACCTCAGGAAATAATTTCGACAATATTTTTAAAAGTATCATTAATAATGTGCCAGATTCTGTTTCTCTACAAGTTGATGGTTTGATCGATCCTGACAATACACCCAATAATTTTGTTACAAAAGATTCCTATTTTCAAGCTGGTTATGAAGTTAATTTGCCATTAGAATTTAGTTTAGGTGGTTTTGAAATAAATGAAACAGTTTCATTAGATGGAATTGATCCACAGGAATTACAATATGCTTTGTTTAAGTTTACTTCTGAAAATTCACTTCCTATTGATATTGATTTTAAAGCAGATCTTTTGACACAAGACAGTACAGTAGTTATGAATTTATTTGACGGGAAGTTTTTAGCTGGAGGTACTGAAGAAGCCCCAGAAGCCATCAGTGATTTGATTAGACTTGAAGATGATCCCGAAACCAGTAACAATGAGCTCGATGATTTAGTCAATGTCAAAAGGGTTGGTATTCGGGCAACCATATCCACAACAAATAACGGTTCGGAAGTTGTGTCAATTACATCAGGGGCATCAGTCAAATTTAATTTGGCAGTTCAAGCAAAATATAATGTGAATTTTTAATGAGAGTAACTATGAAAAAAATCAACTATATCACATTAATTATTTTTATAATCTGGAATACCTCTTCAGCTGTTGCTCAATCAGATATGATTGGATATGGCTTGAATAAAACTTTACCCCAAGCCAATAATTTGAATCCTGCAATGCTGCCAGATTATAAATTTTCTTTGGGTTTACCTGGCCTTTCAGGCTTTCATATCAATACGGGGCAAAACTTCACTAATTTAGAGTTGCTTACATCAGTGGATGAGAATGGAAACATAAACACTGGTGATATTTTTAATAAAATGAGAAGAAACAACCGTGTAACTTCAAACAATACAATTAATCTGTTTCATTTAGGGATTAGGGGATTAACTAGCTATACGGCATTTAGTGTAAATACTAAAACATTTGCAAGAGTGAGTTTGCCCAAAGAACTTTTTGCCTTTGCATTATATGGAAATGCTTCAGATCAGTTGGATAATGGCTTATTGGATTTGAGTAGAGGGTCTGTTAAAACTATGGCATATACTGAAATTGGAATCTCTCATGGGAGGGAGATTTTGGCAGGTAAAATGACCGCTGGAATTAGACTTAAATACATTATTGGACATGCTTACGGAGACATGAATTCAATTGATGCAAGTTTAAAGACCTATGGAAATGATGATTTTAGAGGTGATTCTATAGAAATGAATGTTAATCAGTTTGATATTCGTACAGCAGGTGTAGCGGGAGGTTTAATAAATGAAAGTGACGATATAAGAGGTTCAGCTCTGTCAAATGGTGGGTTTGGTTTAGATTTAGGAGCTACTTATGAATTTAGTAAAAAGATACGTTTTTTTGCTAGCTTAAATGATTTAGGGTTTATTAATTGGAATGAGCAACATACAAACAGGCAGACTATTCCATCATTTCAATTTAATTTTAGCGGGGCAGATGTTGTAGAATTAATAAATGGTGAAGATTTATCGGTTCTTAATGAATTTGATAGCGTAGTCTCTGATCTCGAAATTGATACAACATTGAATGAATCTTTTAGTACCTCTTTAACAGCTAAACTCTACGCAGGAGCTTCTTATCAATTAAGTAGACGACAAACCGCATCGGCTATTTTATATTCAGAATTTTATAGAGGGGCGTTAATTCCTGCTTTTACTGCCATGTACAATTTTCAGGGAGGCACATTTTTTAACTTTGCTTTTTCAGCTACTATGATGAATGGCAGAGTGAATAACTTTGGAACAGGGATAACCTTAAATTTAATTCCTTTTCAAGTGGTTTTGGCCACTAATGACTTACTATCAATCGTAAATCCAATGAAAGGAAGAGCGGTCGATTTTCGATTCGGTATAAATCATACTTTTGGTAATGTTAATAAAGGAAAATCAAGAGCTAAAAAGAACAGTAAAAATACAATTGACACAATTGATTTAGGAATTGACTGATTTTTCAAAAAAAATCCCCTATTTTGAAGAAAATTTTAAATTAAAATATTTTTGAAATCTAAATATTCAAATTATTAATGATAGATAACATAAACGAAAACAAGATGGATTTAAACGTAAATTTCATCAAATCGGTATTGAGCCTTTTT
This sequence comes from Bacteroidota bacterium, assembly GCA_003973485.1. GTDB lineage: Bacteria > Bacteroidota > Bacteroidia > Cytophagales > Cyclobacteriaceae > Marivirga. The sequence continues at coordinate 22,125 of QNXU01000133.1, forward strand.
TCTGAAATGCAAGGGAATGGAATCTCATTGGTTTATTTAGGGGAATTCAATCATGAAATTACAAAAATGTTTACTTCCATGGCAGAGTCTGACATGGAAAGAAAAAAAGAAGACAGATATGTGAAGAAGAGGGTTTATCATGTAATGGTTGAAACGCTTCAAAACATGAATAAACACTCAGATGAAATTACCGATGCTCAAATTGGTAATGGATTATTTGTGATAGGTAATAAAGAGGATATTTACTATGTCATTACAAGTAATAAAGTGGCTAGAGATAAGGTAGATGATCTTAGATCTGCTATTGATGAAGTAAATGCTGCTAGTGCCGATGAATTGAAGAAAATGTATATGCAACAAATCAAACATGGAAAGCTTTCAGATAAAGGAGGAGCTGGACTTGGGTTGATTGATATTGCTAGAAAAACTGGTGAGAAATTAGTCTATAAATTTTTACCAATTGATGAGGAGTTTGATCTTTTCATTTTGAAGGTTGAAATAAATGGAGATAAAATTAAAGATGTAAAGAGTAAATAATCATTTAATTTATAAATTATTCAAAGCCTTTTCATTATTGAGAAGGCTTTTTTTGTGCTTATCAATCTGGCAAATACCAATTATTCTCAGCTATTATATATTATATTTGCCATTCGATTAATCAAATTGAGCTTATGAGTTTTAATACAGATTTAAAGATTGGAGTATTAGGAGGTGGTCAGTTGGGTAGAATGTTGATTCAAAGTGCTATCAATATTAATATAGATTTAAGAATGATGGATCTTGATCCTAATGCCCCTTGTGCTAAACTAGTTTCAGATTTTACAGTGGGGGATTTGGAAGATTTCAATGCTGTTTACGAATTTGGAAAACAATGTGATATTCTGACTATTGAAATTGAAAAGGTCAATATTGAAGCAATGAAAAAGTTGCAATCTGAGGGAGTAAAAGTTTATCCTCAGCCTGAAATAATTGAGATGATTCAGGATAAAAGAGTTCAGAAGCAATTTTATAAGGATAATAATATTCCTACAGCACCTTTTGTATTAACTGAAACAAGAGCTGACTTAGAGAAATTAGTTGATAAATTTCCAGCAGTGCACAAAATTGGTAAAGGTGGGTATGATGGCAGAGGAGTACAAATTATAAAATCAAAAGAGGATATAAATAAAGGTTTTGATGCGCCTTCATTATTAGAAGATTTTGTGCCTTTTAAGAAAGAATTAGCAGTTATAGTAAGTCGAAATGAAAATGGAGAAGTGAATACATTTCCAGTGGTGGAAATGGTTTTTCATCCTGAACATAATTTGGTGGAGTATTTACTTTCTCCAGCTATCATTGAAAAATCTGAAGAAGAAAAAGCAAAGAAGGTAGCAATTGATATTATTCAGAAACTGGAAATGGTAGGGATTCTTGCAGTTGAAATGTTTTTGACTAAAGAGAATGAAATAGTGGTTAATGAGATAGCTCCTAGACCTCACAACAGTGGTCATCAAAGCATTGAAGGTAATTTTGTTTCTCAATATGACCAGCACTTAAGAGCTATTCTTAACCTTCCCCTAGGTAATACTTCAACTAAAATTAGTTCAGCCATGGTGAATATTTTGGGTGAAGACGGATTTACTGGTGATGCCAAATATGAAGGAATGGAAGAAGTAATGAGGATATCTGGTGCTGCTGTTCATTTATATGGCAAAAAGCTAACAAAGCCATTTAGAAAAATGGGACATGTTACCATAACCGATCCCAGTTTAACATCACTGAAAAGAAAGATTGAGAAAGTTAAATCCACATTAAAAGTAAAAGCATGAGTAAAGGTAAAGTAGCTATAATAATGGGCAGTCAATCAGACCTAAAGGTCATGAGTGAGGCTGCTAAAATATTAGAAGAGTTAAAGGTTGATTTTGAATTGACCATAGTTTCTGCACACAGAACTCCAGAAAGAATGATGGATTTTGCCCATTCGGCTAGGAAGAAGGGTTTTCATGCTATAATAGCTGGTGCTGGCGGTGCTGCTCATCTACCAGGAATGGTAGCGGCTTATACTACTCTTCCGGTTATAGGCGTTCCTGTAAAATCAAGTAATTCAATTGATGGTTGGGATTCTGTTTTGTCAATTTTACAAATGCCAGGTGGTGTGCCTGTTGCCACCGTGGCTTTAGATGGCGCCAAAAATGCAGGTATTTTAGCAGCTCAAATTATTTCAAATTTTGATGCTGAGGTAGCTAAAAACTTAGAAAATTATAAAAAGGAAATGAAAGATAAAGTATTGAAAACTGCTGAGGAAGTAGAAACTAAGGGTTGGAAATCAGGAAAAGTAGGATTTTGATCATGTATCTAAAAAAGGAAAATATAGAGTGAATTCACTATATTTTCCAACTTCAGTGTCTAGGGTGATTTTACCATTTAATCTATCTACTAAAGTTTTTACAATCGCCAATCCTAATCCATTTGAACTCTCTCCTCCTGTTGGTTTGGCACTTAATTTTTTGAATTTCATAAATAAGCTGTTCTTATCTTCTTCTGTAAAGCCAGGGCCAAAATCCTTTATGCTAATCCAATAATTGCTCTTATTAATGCCTGCTCTTAAAGTAATCTCAGATTCTAAATCGGAAAATTTAACTGCATTGGAGACTAAATTTTCCAATATTCTATTAAGATAATTTTTATTAGTTCTTATTTGAAGTCCGGGTTCAGCTTCTATCTTACATTCGATTTGTTTATTTGTTAATTCAACTACAAAATTCGATAGAGTGTCCTCTAAAAGTTTTTTGAGGTCCAGGGTTTCTGTTGTGAGTTCCTCTTTTTCCGCTGACATCGAGTTCACATCTAATAAGTCGTTTATTAAATAAGCTCCATGTTTAGCATTGTTTCTAATCATCTCAACATATTGACTTTGCTCTTCATTTAAGCCAGATAACCTTAATAGCTCAGTTAATCCTTTTATTCGATGAAACGGTGCTTTCATATCGTGGGCTACCAAGCTCAATAAGGAATCTTTTTCATTATTTAAGTCATCTAATTCTTTATTTTGAATTATGAGTTCATCATTTTGAGTTTTTATCTCTTTATTTTTTAGTGTTATATTTTTTTGTTGTTCTTCAATTTTATTGTTCTTCAGCTGCAAAATTTTATTGTGCTGCCTTCTTCTATTAGCAGTGATCCAAATGATAATCAAAAGAATAATAGCTAATACTATTGTTGCCGTTAAGGCTATGTTAAAAGCCTTTTGTTTCTGAATGACCTGTTTATAGGTTTCTTCATTTTTTTTCAATAGCTGATTCTCAGTTTCTTTAACATCTAATTCTAATCTGGCTTCTAACCTTTCTATTTCTCGAGCTGTATTTACATTTTCAGTTTTTTCTTTTAATGCATGATATTTCTTGAAATATTCAAAGGCTATTTCGGTTTCACCCTTTTTTTCAAAGATCTTTGAAAGAAAATAATAAGAGTCTTGCTCGAACGTAATGTCATTATTTGTTGCTAATTCGCTAACTTTTATAAAGTAATTCTTCGCTTGATTATATTCGTTCCTATAAAAATGAATTTCACCTAGGAGTGAATAAACTTGTATAATGAGATTCACATTGTTTGCCTTAGATGCAAAATCGAGTGCTTCAGAGGCATTTGTTAAGGCAATTTTTAATTGACCTCTTTTTGTATTCATTTTAGCTATTGACAATTTTATAATAGCTAGATTCGCTTCGTCATTTATTTTAGAGGCAACTTCATAAGCTTGTGTAAAGTATTTTAAGCTATTGTTATAATTCTCCATTTGGCCATATATCCCAGCTATTTCTAAATAAATGGAAATTATTCCTGAGGGATCATCAAAAGTTTTTCTTATTTCAGCAGTTTTTAAAGACATTTCTAATGCCTTTTTAAGATTGTTTTGAGATTGATAGAGTTCGGCCAAACTTTTATATCCATAACTTAAAGAGACGGAGTCATTAATTTCTTTGAATACTTCCAGTGCTCGGAAGAAATTATCATAAGCAGAAACATAATTTCCTTGGTTAAAAAATAGTCGGCCTATGTTATTGAGGGAATAACCATATTGCAAAGAATCGCCATACAACAATGCGGAGTCTTTTGCTTGCTGATAGAGATCAAATGCTTTTAGATTTTCGCCTTTATAAAAATGACCTACACCTTTAAAGTTTAAGGATTTTACAATCTGACCAACTAATTCGGGGCTATTTTTTGATAACTCTATGGCTTTCTGACTATAAAAAACAGTGCTATCAGGGAAAGACTTTCTATATTCCCAAGCAACTTGATTATAGGTTTCAATTTTTTCCGATGGTCTTGAATTACTTAAGTTGCTTTTTAGGCTGTCTATTACGGTTCTGTTTTGTGCCATTAAGGTGCATGGCATCAAAAAAATGATCAGATATAATAATATGCTAAACTTAAGTTTCACAATTCTTGAATGTTTTTGCAATTTATAGTATTTCAGCTATATAAATGCAATATGATTTATTCTAATTACTAAATTTATGAATTAAGCACAATTAAATTTAATATAAATGTCATCTCATCATATTATTAGAGACGAACAGGAGCCTCCAGTTTTGATTTTCCAATTAAATGATAATTGGGAAGCGCTGTCGGAAATTTTAGGCTGGTTTCCGATTCTAATTATAGCCCCTTCTTTAAAAGAAACCTTTGAATTGAAACAAACTAAAATTGACGGTTTTTTACATAAAGATGAAGAATTAGCAAAGCCTAATAAGCATGACTTAATTTATGATTATAGCCATTTGCATAATGATTTATTAAGATGGATTGAGGAAAGAAATTGTACGGCAATTAATATTTTTTGTGATTTTAATATCACTAACAACTTATTTAATCAATTTAAAGATAGGGATTTAAGTATTCCAATAATATTTTTTACCGAGAAGGGTAAATACATTATGAAGCCAAATTCAAGTTTTAAAAAATGGTATCCAGAAGGATTTAAAATGGATATCATTAATGACGATATCAAAAGGACTGAAAATTTAATTGAACTTGAAAATGGATTTCAAGTTGAAAAGGAAGGTTTTGTAAAAGTAGAGATTGAGGGGAATTTAATTTTATTAAAAGAGAGATGAGGTAGACTCAACCTCATCTCGACCTAATTACCCATAAATTTCATTTAAAAGCCCGGCTAATCTTATGCCTGCTTTCTTCAGTTGAGTTTGAACAGTTCCCCAATTTTTATAGCTGTATTCATATCCTAAATACATATCTTCTGGTAATTCATATACTTGATTTCTTAAATCCATAGCTTCTTTGTACCAATCATCTATAGTGCTATTTTGGAGGGTTTTAATTTCTTCCTTTGTGGTGATGTTTACAACATCTGCCAATTCAGTATAGCTGAATGCTTTGGAATCAATCATTTCGCTATCCCATACTCTGTGAAGATTTGAGTTTTGACCAAACCATTTTAGTCTTACAGCATTTCCTCCCATGTCATCTCTTCCACCAACATGACATGGCTGGTGGATATCACCTACCAAATGAATCAACATTTTAAGTTTTTCTTGCTCACTTTTCGCATCAAGTTCTCCTGACTTTAATTCTTTAGTGATTTTTTCAATCATCATAATGATATCACCATCAGGATTTTTTTCGCTTTCTTCATAAGTCATTCCATCAGGAATGGTAACATAGTGCCAAGGTTTAGCATAATCCCAACTGTCATCTGATTTAATATTATCCATCCAAACACTAGCTACAGCTAATGATTCTCTATTTAAAATTTCACTTACCTTTTTCTCTACTTTCCTTTTTAAATAGAATGAAGCTACTTCTCCAACTACTCTATGGCCAGTTTGTCCCCACGCAATAGCTTGAGAAATGCTGAAAATGCTTAAAATAAAAATGCTTATTACTCTAATCTTCATATTATTAAATTTTTGTAAAGATAGTTATTTAGTATTACTGAAAGGTTATTTCTTATCACGTAATTTTTGAAGTTCTTGCCACTCGTCTCTTAACCTCGCGGCCTCAATAAAATCAAGGTCTTTTGCAGCTTTCTCCATTTTCTTTTTAGTGGAGGCAATCATTTTATCCAAGCCCGCCTTATCCATGTATTGAACTACAGGATCTGCGGCCACGGAAGTTTCCTCTATGCCGGCATAATATTTCTGTTGAGAAGTTTTTTTAGAATCAACAGCAACCGTTTGACCTAAAATGCTTTCCCTTGATTTGAATACAGTTTTAGGAGTAATTCCATGTTCTTCATTATAAGCTTTTTGAATGGCTCTCCTTCTATTGGTTTCATCCATCGCTTGTTGCATGGAATCGGTAATTTTGTCGGCATACATAATCACTTTCCCTTTTTCATTTCTAGCTGCACGACCAATAGTCTGAACCAGGGAACGTTGGTTTCTTAAAAAGCCCTCTTTATCTGCATCCAATATTGCTACTAAGGAGACTTCTGGTAAATCTAATCCTTCTCTCAATAAATTCACACCTACTAAAACATCAAATTCACCTAATCTTAAATCTCTAAGAATCTCTACCCTATCTAAAGTGTCTACTTCAGAGTGAATATAGCGAGACTTAATACCAGCTCTACCTAAAAATTTGTGTAATTCCTCTGCCATTCTTTTGGTTAAAGTAGTGCACAATACTCGCTCATTTAACTTTACTCTCTCATCAATTTCTTCCAATAAATCATCAATTTGATTCCCACTTGGTCGCACATCAATTTCCGGGTCTAATAAGCCAGTTGGTCTAATCACTTGTTCTACTACTGTTCCTTCTGTTTTTCTTAATTCATATTCAGCAGGAGTAGCACTCACAAATACTGTTTGCCCTATTAAGTTCTCGAATTCGTCAAATTTCAAAGGTCTATTGTCCATAGCAGAAGGCAACCTATAGCCATAATCCACCAAATTAATTTTCCTTGCTCTATCTCCTCCATACATTGCTCGTACTTGCGGCACGGTAACATGGCTCTCATCAATTACCATCAAAAAATCATCAGGAAAGTAATCCAATAAGCAGAAAGGCCTCGTGCCCGGAGTTCTTCTGTCAAAATAACGGGAGTAGTTCTCCACTCCTGAACAGTAGCCTAATTCTCGCATCATTTCAATATCAAATTCAGTTCTTTCTTGCAATCTTTTTGCTTCTAAAAACCTTCCGTCACGCTCAAAGAATTTGACCTGTTCCACCATATCATCCTGGATTTCTTTTATGGCTTGGTGCAATACATCTTTTCCCGTTACAAAGAGATTGGCAGGAAAAATACTGATGATTTTTTCTTCGGAGATTTTCTTTCCGGTTTCGGGGTCAATTCGTTGGATTGATTCAATTTCATCTCCCCAAAACATTATTCGATAAGCGAAATCGGCATAGGCAACAAAGATATCTACCGTATCTCCTTTTACTCTAAAAGTTCCTCTTTTGAATTCTGCCGTGGTTCTATTGTAAAGAATGTCCACAAAAGCAAACAGCAATTGATTTCGAGGAACCTTATCTCCTTGCTGTAACCGGATAATGTTTTTCCCAAACTCTTCAGGATTCCCAATACCATATATGCAAGATACGGACGCAACCACAATCACATCTCTCCTTCCTGAAAGCAAAGCAGAAGTTGCGCTTAACCTAAGTTTTTCTATTTCCTCATTAATGGAGAGATCTTTTTCTATATATACATTGCTAGAAGGAATAAAGGCCTCTGGTTGATAATAGTCATAATAAGAAATGAAATATTCTACAGCATTCTCTGGAAAAAACTGTTTGAACTCACCATAAAGCTGTGCAGCTAAGGTTTTATTATGGCTTAAAATTAGGGTCGGTTTTTGAACACGTTCAATTAAATTCGCTATGGTAAATGTTTTCCCAGAGCCGGTTACTCCCAAAAGAACCTGATCTTTTTCACCTTCTTCAACTCCTTTTTGAAGTTCTTCAATAGCCTTTGGTTGGTCTCCTGTAGGTTGGTATTCACTTATGATTTTAAAATCCATACTTAGAACAAACGATTAAGTTGGAAAATGTTTGAGAACAAAGATAAATAGATTTTAACCTTGTAAGTAGCTTATTTTCACTAATGTCATGGCCAATTATTGATTATAAGGTTTAGGAATGTAACAATCATCACATATATCGATTTGATTATGAGATTTAGTGGATTAAATTAATCAATAATACAAGAGTGCCGTTAGTATTATAAAAGAAAAACAAGAGATATGAATTACTATAATTCGAAGATTATAAAAGGGAAAGATTTCAATGCAGTAAGAAATGATGTAGAAGCGGCCTTGAAAAATGAAGGTTTTGGCGTTTTAACTGAAATTGATTTTAAAGCAACAATGAAGAAAAAGTTAGATAAAGATTATCTTCCTCACGTAATTTTAGGAGCTTGTAATCCTACTTATGCTGATAAAGTAGTTTCAATTGAGCCTCATATTAGCACAATGTTGCCATGCAATGTCACCATAAGAGAAATGGATAATGGAGATATCGAAGTGTCGGCTATGGATCCTGCTGCTGCCATGAAAGTGGTGGAAAACGATGAAATTGTTCAGCATGCTCAGGAGGTAAATGAATTGCTAAAGAATGTTTTAAAAGCTATATAAACGAAATGAAGGGTAACAAATCTGTTGCCCTTTAATCAAATTCATCTTCAATATCACCCACAATAGTTTCTACTAAATTTTCTAAGGTTATCATTCCGATAATTTTATCCTCATTAGATTTTACCATAGAGATGTGAAATCTATTTTCATTCATTTTTTTCAATAGATTAATGATGGGGGTTTTTTCATTTATGAAAATGATTGGTCTAATAAATTCTGTTAATTTATTCTCTGTGTCCTCCTTATCATTTAAAGCTATTTCCTTAAAATTAATATAGCCGTATACATCTTCTATAGAGTCGGTTCTACTGATAGGGTATCGAGTATGCTTATGTCTACTAGCTAAGTTGAAATATTTATCGAAACTGATATTCTCTTTGAAGAAGATGATTTTATCCACAGGTAGCATGATTTCTTTTACAAACCGTTTTTTTAATGTAGAAGTATTAATGATAATGTTTTCCTGATCAGTATCTATTATTTTCTCCATTTTGGCCATTCTTGCAATTGTTCTCATATCATCTAAGCTGTAAGGATTGCTTTTTTTTCTTTTTCCAACCAATAGTTTTGTGAATGCTTGAGTAATTACAATAAATGGATGCAGAATTTTAATGATTAATTGCAAAGGCCAAGCCATTTTCTTTGAAATCAGATTTGATTTATTAACACCAATTACTTTTGGTATGATTTCAGTGCCAAAAAGAATCACAATAGTAAAGATCACCGAAAATATCCAGATATATTTCTCTCCATAAATTGCATCAAAAGCACTTCCTGCTATTGTGGCTCCTCCAGTATGGGCAATGGTGTTGAGTATAAGAATGGCAGAGATAGGTCTATCAATATTAGATTTGAGCTTATGCATTATTTTAGCATAAGTCATTCCTTTCTCTTTATCAGTTTCAATCTTGACCTTATCTACACTAAGCAGAACTGCTTCGGCCATGGAGCATAAGAATGAGACAAAAACTGCAACGAATGTACTTACAACAAATACAAGCATAGTAATTTAGTTTTAATCTAAAGACAAGGCTCAAATCTAATTTTTAGTAAATACCCTTACTCTTTTTATTCTCTTTTGATCTACTGCAACAACAGTAAAGGTGAAGTTTTTGAATTTGATTTTTTCTCCAGTACGAGGCAATTTGCTATTGATTTCTAGGATTAATCCACCTAAAGACTCGCTTTCGCCCTTTATTTCATCAAAAGTGCTGGGTTCCTCATTTATAATCTTACAGAAATCATTTAAGGAGGTTCTTCCTTCAAAAATATAGGTGTAATCATCAAGTTTATTGTAGGCTACATCCATATCCTCATCAAACTCATCATTAATTTCCCCTACAATTTCTTCAATCACATCTTCCAAAGTGATGAGGCCTGAAGTTCCTCCATATTCATCCACCACTATGGCCATGTGAACTCTTTTTTCCTGAAAGTCTTTCAATAGGCTATCAACTTTCTTAGATTCCGGAACGAAAAAACCAGGTCTTAAGAGACTTTGCCATTCAAAATTGTCTTCCTTTTCTATATAAGGCAATAAGTCTTTAACATATAGAACACCTTCAATTTTGTCAATGGTATCTCTGTAAACAGGAATTCTGCTAAACCCATTTTTATTGATTTGATCCATCAACATGTGATAATCATCCTCAATATCAAAAGCCGTGATGTCCAATCGTGATTTCATGACCTGTCGGACAGAAAGCGTCCCGAAATTCACTATTCCTTTTAAAATTCCTTTTTCTTCCTCTGTGGTATCTTTGTCAGCAGTAATTTCCAGTGCATGATGCAATTCATCAATCGAAACACTAAATCCTTTCTGTTCAACTCTTTTCTCTATAATTCCACTTAAACTCATTAAAGGAATTGAAATAGGGCTAAACACCTTAGCTGAGAAGTTTAATGGGAAGGCCATTCTGGAAGCAAAGCTTAAATTATTCTGATTTGCATATACTTTTGGAACTATTTCACCATAGAAAACAATTAGAAAAGTAATTATAGCGGTTAAAGTCACCACTAATAAGCCTTCAGTTTCTTTAGTGCCTACAATTTCCCAGGTAACATAAGTAGAAAGTGTAACTATGCCTACGTTAATGAAATTGTTTAAAATCAGAATAGTAGCTAATAAACGCTTCGGGTTTTTTAATAGCTCCAGAATTGTTTGTTCTTTTGGCTGGTTGCTGGTTTTACATTTTGCTAAATCTTCATGAGACAAGGAAAAGAAAGCAACCTCAGAGCCTGAAACAAGTGCTGACATCATTAGTAAAAACATCATCAATATAGTATTGATGATGTAAAACCAATGATTGCCGTTTTCGGCTATACTTGTTAATAAAAATATACTAGGGGAAGGGTCTTCCAATTTTTATAATAATTTAATTAAAATGGTAAATCATCCATTTCACTGTTGGTATCTGGGGTTTGGCTAGTTGCCGCTGCCTGTTGGTTATTTGATTGGTTACCTCCAGCATAATTTGAAGATTGTCCCGAATCGTCATTATTCTTTTTGCCACCAAGCATTGTCATTTGGTCGCCTACAACTTCCGTTGTGTACCTAGTAACTCCGTCTTTCTCCCAAGATCTGGTTCTAAGTTTACCTTCAATATAAACACTATCGCCCTTTTTCAAGTATTTTTCAGCTATTTCTGCTAAACCTCTCCAAAGCACAATGTTGTGCCATTCTGTTTGATCAACTCTTTCTCCTGAATTGCGGTCTTTATAGGTTTCGGTTGTTGCTATTGAAAAATTTGCAACGGAAGCTCCGTTGTCCAAGTGTCTTACTTCTGGGTCTTTACCCAAATTTCCAATCAAAATGACTTTGTTTACTCCTTGCATAAATTAAAAAGTTTTAGTTCAAAATTATAGTTAATAGTTGAAGAAAACTGCTTTTTTCAAGGAAATATTTTAAAGCAGCTAAAATCTTCAAGTATAAATTTACCTAAATATTTTTGCTTGTCAAATAATTCTCAATCAATCTGGGTTTTGGGAGTTCTTCAATTTGTTGTTTTGTGTAATACTTTAAACTATTATCATTCAAAATATTTTCAGTAGTAGATTTTAATTCAACAAATACAGCTTCCAGTCGCTGATGCGATAGAATATGTTTTACGGGTTCAGATATTTCAACTATTTCAATGTCTTTATATAGCGTATCTATTTTATATATTATATCCTCAGTAGACAAGGCTTTATCTGATTCGATTAATTCAAAATCAAATAGACCTTGCCATATATCGCTTTCCCCTCTTTTTTTCATAGCCAATTTCCCTCCTTCTTGCCATATTAAATAGTAAAGGTATCTGTGCTTAATCTTAATTTTTTTCTTTTTGACAGGCAATTCTGATTGTTTATGATGAATTCTTGCTTCGCAATCTTGTGCTAAGGGGCAATTTTCACAAGCTGGTTTTTTAGGCGTGCAAATGGTGGCTCCTAATTCCATTATTGCTTGATTAAAAGAAGCAGCTTGTTCTTCTGGAATCAATTCCTTGGCAATATTGAAAAACTTAGTAAATGTTTTTGGTTGAGCGATGTCGTCAGTGACGCAAAAATATCTTGCAAGTACTCTAAAAACATTTCCATCAACTACTGGCACAGCCTGATTAAATGCGAAAGAGGCGATTGCAGCAGCCGTATATTTACCAACACCTTTGAGTTTTAACAATTCATTATAGGTAGACGGGAATTCACCATCATATTGATTGACTATTGATTTAGCACATTCATGTAAATTTCTTGCTCTAGAATAATAACCTAATCCTTGCCACAATCTCATAACTTCATCTTCTGGAGCATTTGCTAAATCATGTACTGAAGGATATTCATTAATGAATTTATTATAATAAGGTAAGCCTTGATTTACTCTGGTTTGTTGTAAAATAATTTCGGAGAGCCAAATTTTATAGGGCGCTGAAGTATTTCTCCAGGGCAAGTCTCTTTGGTGATTGTTATACCAGTTTATAAGAAGGTTTGCGAAGCTTTGCGTCATATAAATACAAATATGCGAATTAATAAGGTAAATAAATAAAGAATAAAAAGTTGAAGTAATTCATAAGTTTTTTGTATAAATTGCTGATAATTAAAAAGTTAAAATTTAATTATCGATTTAAAGCTTACATATCTTTAAAAGATTTTACTTTTAAATTCAAAAATGTAGGGTTACCTTTGCAGACCCAAAATGAAAGGGAGAAATTTTTTTAATAATTTAAATCAAAAATAAGCGTGACTAAAGCAGACGTTATATCAGAAATTTCTGAAAAAACAGGTATAGACAAAGCAGATGTAACCGCTACAGTAGAAGCATTTTTCTCTGTTGTGAAGGATTCAATGGCTGATGGTGAAAATATTTACGTCAGAGGCTTTGGAAGTTTTGTGAATAAGAAAAGAGCTAAAAAAATTGCTCGAAATATTTCAAAAAATACTGCTATCGTTATTGACGAGCATTATGTGCCTAGTTTTAAGCCATCAAAAGTTTTTGTGGAAAAAATCAAAAGCTCCAATAAGATAACTGAAGAGATTTAAGTTCCGATATGCTAAAGTCCCGAATCATATTAATCGTTATTGCCATTGCTTTAGTAGCTGTTTTTTTCAGTTTACCTAAAGTTGTGGTTGATAATGAGAATGAAAACATTGAAAATGGGGCTCAACAGGCCGAGGAAAATACGTCTTCTTCATCTTCAACAAGCGATATTGTGGCTGAATCTCATGGGGGAGATATCCCAAAAGAGGTTAAGGAAGATATTGAGCGGCTAAGAAATAGTTATTTGTTAGCTGAAAATCAAGAAAATAGTTCTATATTTGCGGATTCTTTAGCTAATGTGTTTAGAGACCTTAATAGGTTAGATAGTGCTGCTAAATATGTTGAGTTATCTAAGGAAGACAATGAATTAATAGGGAACGCCTATTATGAAGCGTTTAGTTTTGCTGCAGATGCCCAAAAGGCGGAGAAATTGGCGGTTAAAACTAGAGAATATTTGCAAAAAGTATTGGATGAAAGTCCTTCAAATAATAGTGCTAAAATCAAATTGGCAATGACTTATGTTTCTTCTGACAATCCAATGAAAGGAATTTCAATGTTGTTGGAAGTGATAGAAGAAGATCCCAATAATGAGGAAGCCTTATTTAATTTAGGAATTCTTTCAATTCAATCGGGTCAGTATAGCAAAGCTATCGAACGATTTGAAAAGCTATTAAAACATCATCCTGAAAACATACAGGCGGAGTTCTATTTGGCTTTAAGTTTAATGAATAACGGGCAAAAGGCAAAAGCCAAGAAGTTATTTACAGAAATTAAAAATAAAAGTAATGACGAGCAACTGTTAGCAGCTGTTGAGAGTTACTTGAATGAATTATAATAAAATTGTTTAACAAAAAATTTTAAAGTTATGCCTTGCGGTAAAAAAAGAAAAAGACACAAGATTTCAACTCATAAGAGAAAGAAAAGACTAAGAAAAAACAGACATAAGACCAAGAAGTAATCATTACTTCTTGTTGTCTTTTTATAAGACTTTTTTTTAGTTTTTCACTTAAACTTATTGAGCTTTGAGCAATGAATTAATTATTAATTCAACTCAAAATGGCAGTCGTATTGCCCTTCTGAATGATAGGAATCTTATTGAGATTCATTATGATAATAAAGAAGAGCAGTTTAGTGTGGGTGATATTTATTTAGGGAACGTCCGTAAAGTAATGCAGGGCTTGAATGCTGCATTTGTGGACGTGGGTTATGAAAAGGATGCATTTTTGCATTATCATGACCTAGGACCGAAGGTGAACTCACTTTTAAAATATACTAAATTTGCCACTACTCGTAATAACACCTCATACAAATTAAGTAAGTTCAAATTAGAGCCTGAGATTGATAAATTAGGTAAAATCTCGCAAGTGCTATCTAAGAACAAACAGGTGTTGGTTCAGGTTATTAAAGAACCTATCTCTACGAAAGGGCCAAGACTATCATGCGAGTTGTCACTAGCAGGAAGGTATTTGGTATTAGTACCATTTGCCAATGGAATAAGCATATCCAAAAAGATATCTACAAGTGAGGAACGTAAAAGACTCACAAGATTAATTTCCTCCATCAAGCCAGAGAATTTTGGTGTGATTATCCGGACCGTTGCTGAAGGTAAAGAGGTAGCAGAACTGGATACAGACCTAAGAAATTTATTGGATACTTGGGAAAATGGAGTTAAAAAGCTTAAAGATGCTAAGCCAAAAGATAAAATTATTGGTGAAGTAGGAAGAGCGTCTTCTATTCTCAGGGATATGATGAATGAATCTTTCGACAGCATCCATGTGGATGATGAAGAAACTTTCAAAGAAATTCAGACCTATATTCAGAAAATTGATCCGAGTAAAGAGAAAATTTTAAAGCTCTATACTGGAAGAAACAAGATTTTTGAACATTTCGGAATTGAAAGACAATTAAAATCATTATTTGGTCAGTCTGTTAATATAAAAGGTGGCGGTTATCTCATAATTGAGCATACCGAAGCTTTACATGTGATTGATGTTAATAGTGGTAATAAATCTAGCAATGAGGAAAGTCAGGAAGATACGGCCTTAAATACAAACCTGGAGGCAGCAAAAGAGATTGCGCGTCAGTTGCGATTAAGAGATATGGGCGGGATTATAGTTGTTGATTTTATCGACATGAAAAATCCTGATAACAAAAAACTTCTTTTCAAAAAGATGAAGGAGTTTATGGAAACCGACCGCTCTAAGCATACTGTTCTTCCTTTATCAAAATTTGGATTAATGCAGGTTACTCGACAAAGAGTAAGACCTGAATTAAATATTGTAACTAAGGAAAGCTGTCCTACTTGTAATGGTACTGGAAAAATAACGGCTTCAATATTAGTTTCAGATAAAATTGAGCAAGATTTGGATTACTTGTTAACAAAACAAAATGAGAAATCTCTAAGCCTTGCAATTCACCCATTTTTATATTCCTATTACACAAAAGGTATTATTTCCTTACGTGTAAAATGGTTCTTTAAATATGGCAAATGGATTAAGTTAATACAAGATAGTTCATTAGCCTTAACGGAATATCATTTTATGAATTCAAATCAGGAATTGATAGAAATGGAATAAAACATCTTAAATTGTATTATTTCAATAGCCCATATTTTTATTAAAAGTATGGGCTATTTTTATTGTATATTACATCGAAGTCAAATGCACGTTAGTCTAAGATATTTTTTGGGTAGTTAAAAATTATCTAAATTTAGGGAATATTGGATTTTTTGTATATGGCAATATCAAAATCATTGTTTCGTCCTAGGCATGGGGAACTAGGTCATTTAATTATACTCATTTTAATTTTTGAGTGCTTCACCTTTAATGCTTTTTCATATCAAGTTACTGATTCAGTAAAAGCTGCATCAACTGATTCTATTATTTTCCACAAGTTTGATGGCTCACTTTATAGAGCGAGTTCTTATAGCTACAGAGCTATAGAAGATGAAGATGGTATTATGTTCTTTGGAAATGAAAATGGTCTGTTAGAATTTGACGGTACACATTGGGAATTACACCAAAAACCAAATTTTGGCCCAGTAGAAAATTTAAAGATTATTGGAGATAAAATTTATACATTAGGCGGGGGAGATATTGGTTATTTTCAAAGAGATTCTATTGGGAAAATGAAGTACTATTCTTTGAATAATAAACTTGATGAATATGAGATGCCTTATGCTTGGTTCATAGTTGAGAATAAAGGAAATATATATTACAGTAGCGTTTATGAAGGTATTTATATATATGATGGAGAGCTTGTAGAAAAAATAGCTATAAAAGATGCTTATTCAATGGTGGAAATTAATAACGAAGTTATAATTTCCATATTTGGAAAAAATGGAGGGTTAGCCAAAATAGTTGGAGATACTATTGAATTCGTCAATAAGGAATTCAGTTTTGAAGATGATGCTGCCTATAATATAATACATAATAATGAGGATGAATGGTTAGTTTTTACTTCGGAAGAAGGGTTTTACACATTGGATCCAGAAACCTATGAAACAGAATTATGGGATACTGAAGCTAACCAGTATTTTCAACAGGATAGCTTGTATTTGTGGACGGTTGAGAAATTCAGGGATTCTCTTTTTGTAGCTAGTAGTTGGGAAAATGGTCTTGTAGTTTTCAATCATGAGGGAGAGATTTTAAATGTTATAAATGAGGAAAACGGATTAAATACAAATTATTACAATGTTGTGAAAAGTGACAGGAGAGGAAACTTGTGGATAACAAATACTCCTGGAATAAATTACCTTAAATGGTATAATGATGATGAAAAACTTAATTTTGAGCCTCAAGCAAAAGTGCGCTCAATGCGTGTTGGTGACAGTACCATTTATGTCAAAGGGATTAAGGATAAGGTTATTTTAAGAGGTGAAAAGTCAAAATCTTTTGGTTTGTATTTTTCGGTTCCAAGTTTTATTAAGGAGGATTTAGAGTTCTCCTATTACTTGGAGGGATTTGATGAAAAGTGGTCTGATTGGACGACAGACACAAGAAAGGAATATACAAATCTGGCAGGCGGTCAGTATATCTTTCATCTTAGAGCAAGAACTTTAGATAATAAAAATTTAGACATCCTTCCTTTTGAATTTAATATAATAGTCCCAACAAAATGGTATGAGAGCTATGTAACCTATATTGTTCTAGGGTTATTGGTAGGATTATTGATTTTCGGTTTTATCAGATATCGTACACATAGATTAAGCATTACAAATAAAAAGTTGGAGTCTATTGTTAAAGAAAGAACCTCAGAATTAAGGTCTCAAAAAGAAAGACTAAAAAAAGCCAATGAAGAGTTAAAGACTATTAATAATGAATTGGATAATTTTGTTTATCGATCATCGCATGATTTAGTAGCACCCTTGAAATCATTAAGAGGATTAATTTCAGTTGCAGGAATGTCAAATAATCCTGATGAAATTAAAGAATATTTTAAGCTAATGAATATTAGCATTAACAAACTTGAAGAATTTATTAAAAGCATTATGGATTTCTCCACAAATACTAAAAAGCCGCTTGAGATGAAGCTTGTTAAGATGGATACAGTGCTGGACAGTATAGTGGAAGATTTGAAATTTTATGCAAATGCTGATAAAGTAGAGTTAATTAGGGCTTATGATTCTGATTTTGAAATAAAAACTGATCCTAAGAGACTTAATATTGTATTGAGTAATTTGGTGACAAATGCTCTAAAATATCATGATTTTGAAAAAGATGATGCGCCATATATCAAGGTAAGTACAAAAGTTGAAGACAAATCCTATATTGTTGAGGTTGAAGATAATGGTTCAGGTATTCCTAATGAATACCAGAATAAAATTTTTGATATGTTTTTTAGAGCACATCAGGGCACGGAAGGATCAGGATTAGGGTTGTATATTGTGGTGGATACACTGAATGTATTAAAAGGAAAAATCGATTTTACTTCTAAAACTAGAGTAGGCACTACTTTTAGAGTTGAACTACCCATAGTAGATTAAAGCGCTACTCTTCTATTTCCTCATCCAAATCAAGTAAATTTTTTAAATTATAAATTACTTTGTCCAATTCCATTGCACTGGTTTTAAGGTGATTTAATACAATAGGGTCTATTTTACCATCCTTAGTTAATTCCATTACATTTATTAAACCAAGAACATTAGCTACTGGTGCTCTCAATTTATGTGAGTTATAATAGGTGAATTCTGCAATTTGTCTATTCCGCTCATTCAATTTCTGCGTTCGCTCTATTACTCTTTGCTCCAGATTATTATTTAAGTTGTGTAATTCTTTATTCAATTTTGCAAGCTCTAGTGATTTGGAAGATATTTTCTTTTGATTCTGTTCAATTTCCTCCTTTTGTTGTTTCAATTTGAAATGGGCAATTTTCAATTGAATACTTTTCCTGCGAAGATATATTATTGATATGATTGAGATAATAAGTGCTAATGCCAATAAAATTAAAAACTGAGTTCTGTTCTCAATTTTATTTGCTAGTTGTGATTGGTCCAAGGCTAATTTATATCGTTCTTTTTCAATTATATTGAATGCTCAATTTATTAATCTCAGCCCTTGATTCTGAATTGAAAATTGAATCTTTTATTTTTAAATATTGATCAAAATAGTAAACTAACGAATCTTTACTTCCTCTGATTTTAAATAAATCAATTTTAGATTGATAAATTTTAAGTAAAAGATCTAAGGCATTAATTTTTAGAGCCAAAACTTCAGCCAATTTTAAATGTTGGTTGGCATTAACAAAATTATTTTGCTTTATGAATACGCTTGCAATTTCACTATTGCTCTCAACAATTCCTCGGTCATAATTTATCTCTTCCCAAATTTTCAAACTCT
Source organism: Bacteroidota bacterium (assembly GCA_003973485.1). GTDB lineage: Bacteria > Bacteroidota > Bacteroidia > Cytophagales > Cyclobacteriaceae > Marivirga. The sequence goes on from QNXU01000133.1 coordinate 41,054, forward strand.
TATAAAGATAAAATAGAGCAGAATCACTTTGGCCAGTCTTGCGATTTACTATTCCTTTATATAGGTATGTAAATCCTCTAGATTTTATACTAAAGCTATCTTTATTGAGAATTTGATTGAGATAATAATTAGCGCTATCAAAATTTTCTTTGAGCATAAATAATTGCCCTAAATTCACCAAAATTAATTCTGGTGAGAATTCTTCAATTTCATCTAATTTGTCTAATGCGAGTTTTATGAATTTAGCAGATTGAGAATAGTCGGCTTGTTTTTTATAGGTTTCACCAATATTATTAAGCGTTTTTATAACTTCGATTTTATTATCACTTTCTTCAAATAAACTCAAAGCTTCAAAATATGCTTTTAAAGCAGCATCGTAAATGCCTTGGAGCCAATAGAAAGTGGCTTTTTTGCTTAAGACATAAGGTTTTCCATTTTTATTATTCTGAGCTTCTAACTTCTTTTCTAATGCTGTTACATAGTAAAGAGCGTCAGTGGGAGAGTAAGTATATAAGGTGCTGGTGATTTCTAGGTATTCTAATACACTTTCCTCATTTTTGAATTCCTTTTTTGCCAGTTGAGTCTCTAATGAATTTTGTAAAGAATCAGTTTCAGCTGAAAATGCTGAGTATACCATTAAAAATAGTATAAGGGGCAATATGGTTTTAAACCAATGGCGATTCATATAATTTTATTGCCAATAATTTAATCAAAAATTTCTAACGTTATGAATGTTAATTCACGCTAATTTTTCATAACTAAAGCTTTTAAGGTTTTCACCCAATCTTTATTGTCATTTAAGCTCTCTACTAAATCCCAACGCTCTCCTCCTGCCTCTTCAAATTCTTCTTTAAATTCCTCTCCTACTTCAATGGTAGTTTCCAAACAATCTGATACAAAAGCTGGTGAAAAGGCTAATACGGATTTCTTTCCATCTTTAGCCAAATCTTTCAATACATCATCTGTATAAGGTTTAATCCAAGGATCATTTCCCAATCTGCTTTGGAAGGTTACGGTATATTGCTCTTCTGGTAAATTTAATTCCTTGGCTATCAAGCGTGCAGTTTGAAAACATTGGGCTCTATAACAAAACCTATTCTTATCATGATAGGCATTACAACAGTTCCCTAATTTACAATAATTTTCTACTGATCCTTTTCTGATTTGACGTTCAGGCAAACCGTGGAAACTAAAAATAACATGGTCATACTGATGTTTGTCCAAATATTTTTTACCTAAAGCTGCGAATGTTTTGTAAAAACCTGGCTCTTCCACAAAAGTGCTAATGAAATTGATCTGAGGAATAATCTGCCATTTTTGTACAAGTTCCATCACCTTATCATGCACGGAACCACTTGTTGCAGATGCATATTGGGGAAATAATGGAATTACTATAATCTTAGCAACTTTATGATTTCTCAATTCCTCCAATGCACTTTTTATACTAGGAGATTGGTAACGCATCCCTAATGTTACTACATATTGATCGTCTAATTCTTCTTGTAGCATGTCTCTTACATCTTCACCATAGAATTTTAAAGGGGAGCCTCTTTCCACCCATAATTTTCGATATTCTTTGGCAGATTTAGGAGCTCTGAAGGGAGCAATGATCAGGTTGACCAACATCCAACGGAATAAAAAAGGGATGTCAATTACCCTTTTATCCATTAAAAATTCTCGAAGATATTTTCTTACATCTCCTGTTTTTGTGGAATCCGGAGTTCCTAAATTGACCAATAATACGCCTGTTTTTCCTTGATTTTCTTTTTTCATATTGGGTTGAATAACCTAAAGAATGATTTATATGTTTTGATTTTCTAATAAACCCAAAGTAATATTGCTAAAATCATTTGGGTTTATTGGTAAAAAGGCCTGAAAATGTTCTTCTAAATTTTTAAGATAGGCCTAATTCTCTTTTTTGTTTTTCAAAAGAAGCTTTTAACTCCGATTCATTTTCTTCCAACTTTTTAAGCAAGGATATTTTTAATTCTTTTTGGTAAGCTTTTAATTCATCTAACCCACCTTTTTCAGCACTTTCAATCTTTTTCTCTAAATCTTCCAATTGTTGAATTAAAGCCTCTTTTTCTGTAAGTAGTGCCTCTAACTTTTGGTATATTTCAGTAATATCAAAGGCAAATTTCACCATTTTTGAAATTTCACCATTTTGATTTTTTAAGACCGTATAGGATCCCTTAATAATAATTTTCTTTCCATCTTTTGCGTATCTTTCAAAAATTCCATTTTGAATTTTACCAGCCCCTAAATTTTCCCAGAATGATTGATAATCTGTTGAATTTGAATATTCATCGCTTACAAAAATCTTATGATGCCTTCCTTTAATTTCATCAACTGAATTGTATCCAAATAAATTGATAAAGGTTTCGTCAGCGGTAATGATTTCTCCTTCAGGAGTAAATTCGATATAGGCCATTCCGCTTTTTTCCATGGCCACTAATCTTTCATTACTTTCTTTTTGAGCGCGCTCCATCTCCTCTTGAGTAGCCTGCAATTCCTCCATATTCTGGCGCATTTCTTCCTCTTGAGCGCGCATTTCCTCCGTCATCTGTTGCGAATCTTCTAGAAGTTTGTTGGTCCTCTCATTAATTTTCACTGACTGGATGGAAGATGCAATATTTTCCCCTACATCTTCTATGAATTTTCTCTCATTTTCAGTGAATTCAGTAAAAGTTCCGATTTCAATTACACCGTATACTTTCTCATTTGCAATTAGCGGAACTATAAAAATACTTTTTGGAGTTGCTTTTCCCAATCCGGAAGTGATGGAAATATAGTGCTCTGGTAATTCTTTCATGTAAACAGATTGCTTTTCAAGATAAACCTGTCCGACTAATCCTTGACCTGCTTGAATGGTCTTTTCTAAAAATTTCTTTCTATCATAAGCATAAGTGGCTGTTAAATGCAGTACCTCTTCTCCGTTTTCATCTTCATCTACAATAAAGATACTTCCTTGATTGGCGCTAAGGTAATTCACCATAAAGGTGATCACATGGTCGCTTAATT
>QNXU01000132.1 GCA_003973485.1 Bacteroidota bacterium
GCAAAAAACACATGATTATGATCTTTCAGGAGTTTATTACACTTACGGATATTATTTTGGAGAAATAAGAGTAGCCACTCAAAATCCTGATATTATTTATGTGATGGGTGTTCCGATCGTGGTTTCTAGAGATGGTGGAAAGACTTTTAACAGAACAGATTCAATAGGCGATGTACATGTAGATCATCATGCAATGTGGATTAACCCTGAAGATGAGGAGCATATCATGTTGGGGAATGATGGCGGTCTTTACATCACTTATGACGGAGGAGCCACCTGGGATCATAAAAATAGCATGTCGGTTGGACAATTTTACACCGTAAATGTCGATATGGAAGAGCCTTACAACATCTATGGTGGCTTGCAGGATAACGGTACCATGGTGGGAAGTTCTCGTACCGTGCCCAACGTAAGAGGAAGATGGGAAAGCATATTTGGCGGTGATGGTATGTTTGTAAGTGCTGATCCTAGAAATTCAGATATTGTATATGTAGGTTATCAATTCGGGAATTATTTTCGAATTAATAGGGAAACGGGAGCTAGAAATTATATCACCCCTAAGCATAATATAGGAGAGGATCGATTAAGATTCAATTGGAGAACTCCAGTAGTGATGAGTCAGCACAATCCTGATATTATTTATATGGGAGCTCAGAAGGTTTATAGAAGCTTAAATCAAGGTGATAGTTGGACAACGTTGACTGAAGATTTAACCAATGGTGCTAAAGAAGGAAATGTTCCTTTTGCGACCATTACTGAAATTGCTGAATCTCCATTGAAGTTCGGGACTGTTTATGTAGGTACTGATGATGGAAATGTATGGTTAATGAAAGAAGGGCAGAGCATTCAAAAAATCAATAATAACCTTCCTGCAGATTTATGGGTGAGCAGTATTCATCCTTCAGAACATAATGAAGCTACCGTTTATCTTTCTATGACAGGCTATAGAAATGATAATTTTGATAATTACGTTTATAAAAGCACTGATTTCGGTAAAAATTGGACATCAATTGCAGGTGATTTACCTCAAGAATCGGTTAATGTAATTTATGAAGACCCTAAAGTGGCTGGCTTGTTGTATATCGGAACTGATCATGGTTTATATACCAGCTTCAATGATGGTAAAAACTGGCAACACATGGGAGCTATTCCAAATGTAGCAACTTACGATTTGATAGTGCATCCAAGAGATTTGGATTTAATTGTAGGTACTCATGGCAGAAGCATTTATGTTACGGATGTGAAGCCATTGCATAAAATTTCTCAAAATAAAGAGAATAAATTAGTGACTTTCGATCTGGAAGATATTCGCTTTAGCAAAAACTGGGGAGAAAAATCGCACCCTTATTCAAAAGCCTATTTACCAAAAATGGAAGTAGCGTTTTTCTACAATTCAGATAAAAGTGCTAAAGTAAAAATTGAAGTATTGAATGAAGAAGGCAAAAGGTTAACTTCTTGGCAAGAAGAATTGTCCAAAGGCTATCAAAGTTTTACTTGGAACTGTAAAATCAAAGATGACTTTATTTCTAAAGGAAAATATGAATTTAAATTCACGCTAGGTAAAGAAGAGCATAAGGAAGGATTTGAGGTTAAGTAATTCAGTTAGGAAATTTTAGCAGATGGACACACGCGAAACGCGTGCGCTAGCGGAGAAATAAGTATAGATTCTTAGAATACTAAAGAAATGGAGTGAGGCATTGAGAGGCTACACTCCATTTTTTATTGAAATTGGTATAGCTATTGCATAGGAAGATGAAAAATGCTTGACTTTTCACCTTTTCAATCAAATAAATATTTAATTATTTTATTAAGATGATACTGACATAAATGAGATTAAGCCTTATATTTTTAAGTATAACCATATTACTGGGTTGTAGCGATAAAGAAAATAATAGTTCCGAAATTTACCTTGGAACATACAGAATAGCGGATCGAATGATTCCTTATCCCTATATAATCAAAGAAACAAAAGACACGCTCTATCTTTTTGATGAAAGCGGAATTTGTATTGATAAAACGACTAAGTATTCAATTAGTGAAGCTGAAGAAATTAGTTTTAAAGAAAAGCGTCTTAAAATATTAGATGAAAATGATACTAGCCTAGTAGTTTTCGATTTGCAAGACACTGTAAATTTCAGAACATTTAAAAATGGGCAACCTAATCCAAGATATGCTGCTAAATTTCAAAAATTGGCAACAGAAGATCAACTGTACCTTCAGAAAATAAAAAAAGAAGTAAGAAGTTTTATATGGAAATATGACTTTATTGAGGACGAGAATAGTAATCCTAACCAAGATTTAGATATTGAACAATTAATCAATTTTAAAAATGATAGTGTTAGCATTATTACAAATTATTACTATCAAGGCTTAAAAACAATTTCAGATTATGAAACAAAAGAATATCATATTTTTGAAATAGATGACATTTACTTTCTCTCCTTCCAAAAGGAAAGTGATAACCCTCAACCCATTTACCGCATTACCGGCTATGATTCCCAAAAAATTGAATTAGTAGATTTTTCTTCCAGAGATACCAAACGCATTAGTTTTAACAAAGACTCAATTAGCATTGATGAATTTAAGAAACAAGTTGAAGATACTGCACCATATTCTAATTGTTATGACGGATACCAAGGAGAATACTATTATGATGATGTTACATTCAACAAGGGTAATGAATTTATAGCAAGTTATGTAAATGATAATCTCCCGAAAAACGAAAGTAAATCTGGATATATAATCATTCATTTTAATATCAACTGTTTTGGAAATGTTGGTGATTTTGGCTTGATTCAAATGAATAGAGACTATAAAGAAACTTCATTTTCAAAAGAAATTGTAAGCCATATAATAAATAGAGTCAGTGAATTGAAAGATTTCCCTGCTTCGGAATCGCAAATAGAATGGCTTAACCACAAAGATGTTCATGCCTTTTTAATGTTTAAGCTTGATCACGGCAAAATCACAGATGTATGTCCTTAAATATGAGAATAATTAGTTTTGCTATACTATTGATAGCCTTTAGTTGTAATGAAAAAACATCTAAAGATTTCTCATTATTAGATGAAAATAAAAAAGAGGAATTAGCAAATTGGTATGATAAAATGTCAAACTCTTTTTTGCAACCATCAGAGCTACATAGAAGATTTAAAGACTCTGCTTTAATGGTACAACCTAACAATGTAGAAATAAGACAAGTACTTTCCTATTCATATAAAAAAGTTGGAGAGCACATTAAAGCAATGGAAGTTTTAAATAAGGCTGCAGAAATTGACATTGAAAATGGTAAGGCGGATGTTTTACAATATAGAGCGTGGAGCCTTCTATATTACTACAGGGATTATGAAGGTGTTGTAAGAGATGTGGATTTAATAGAGAAAATCACAAACAATCCTTATAATTCGTGTTGGGGAGAACCTTGTGGTCTTCTTAAAGGGCAAGCATTATATAAACTGAATAAGTTTCAAAAAGCAATTGAGACATTTGAAATCGTAAATTTAGAAGAGGAAAAATTGGGATTTGATGGTAATTTTTTGGTTTCCTTTTACATGGGAAGATGTTACGCAGAAATGGAAGATTATGACAAAGCAATACTGTATTTTGAAGAATCAATGGGATCAGTAAAGCGATTTCCAGAAGCCTATTACCAATTAGGCTTGATTTATAGAAAACTTAATAATGATGAAAAAGCTAATGAGAATTTCAAGTTAGCAAAAGAATATATTAGATATAGCATGAACGAGCCCTATATAGAGCGTTTTGATGAAGTTTTTGAGTATATGATAGATGATGAATTGAAAGAATTGCAAAAGACTAAATACTACAAGGCAACTGCCTTCAACTAGTCTAGATGAGAGCTTCTGAAATAATCACAAATTCTTAGGATACTGAAAAAAATGGAGGGAAACATTCTTAGGTGAGACTTCACTCCATTTTTCAATATCAAATTTCAAACTTACAATCCCGGTAGTAGGGATATTTTCAGGAAAACCAGAAAGTAAATAATCAGCCAAATCATTTATTCCCGGATTATGGCTTACTAATATGAGACAATTTATATCATTATTAGTCTGCTTTATTTGATTCAATAATTTTGATCTGCTGGCGTGATAAAGATTGTCGTCAATTTTCATAGGGACATTCAATACAGCTTGAAAAGCTATTGCTGTGTTTTTAGCTCTTTCAGCTCCGCTACTTAAAATCAAATCCGCATTGATAGCTTGTGAAGAAAGCCATTGAGCCATTTTCGGAGCGTCTCTTTTGCCTCTATCATTTAATGGTCTATCATAATCATTTAAATGTGGATAATCCCAACTTGACCTGGCATGGCGAACAATTAATAATTCCTTCATATAAAAATAATTTCCAACAATAGTAACAGAATAAATCAAAAAATGTATATTGCCTCAAATTTATAATTAATAACAATTTATTTTATGAGTACTGGAACAGTAAAGTTCTTCAATGAAGACAAAGGATTTGGATTTATCATTGAAGACGAAACAGAGAACGAAATTTTCGTTCACGTAAGTGGTTTGGAAGACGATATCGAGAAAAACGATAAAGTTACTTTCGAAACTACAGATGGTAAAAAAGGCTTAAATGCCATTGGTGTCAGAAGAGTATAATTTTAAATAATTTATAGATTCTGAAGTGTAAAGCTGATTGGTCGCCAATCGGCTTTTTTTGTTTCTAAACACAGTATTTTACCCCTCAGTCCTTCGGATATCTCCCCTAAAACAGAGGAGAAGCAGAGCGTGCTAAACTTGAACTGCCTGCTAATGAAAAAGCTTAATCTTATAAAATATAGCATGGCTACAATTTTGGAATTATATTCCATCAATTTGCTCGAATTAACTCCCATCCTTAAAAATGGAGGGGTGTCCGATAGCTAGCGGACGGGGTGGTTGTATCTGGAAAGTTTGTTCAACTATTTTTAGTAATCCAAAACATTTCTTTTCCCTCACAATTATTGATAACTACCGAATTCAATTAATTTTGGAAAAATTAAATAAGCTAGAATGGAAAACTTTAATATAGAACTACTTTCAAAAATTTGTGAAACTCCAGGTGCCCCAGGACATGAAAAGAGAATTCGTGATTTGGTAATCAGCGAAGTAAAACCTTTGGTAGATGAGGTAGAGGTGGATAATCTTGGAAATGTACACGCTATAAAAAGAGCTAAGAGCAATCCTGAAGGCAAAAAGGTGATGGTTGCCGCTCACATGGATGAGATAGGCTTTATGGTTACACATATTGATGATAATGGTTTCCTTAGATTTACAACCCTTGGTGGTTTTGATCCTAAAACGCTAACAGCTCAACGTGTAATAGTTCATGGTAAAAAGGATGTGATAGGAGTGATGGGTTCAAAGCCCATTCATGTGATGTCAACCGAGGAAAGAAATAAAGTAAGTAAAACTACAGACTACTTTATTGATCTGGGAATGGATAAAAAGGAGGTAGAAAAGATAGTTTCAGTAGGTGATGCTGTTACCAGAGAAAGGGGCTTAATTGAAATGGGTGACTGTGTGAATTGCAAATCTATTGATAACCGAGTGTCTGTATTTGTCTTGATTGAAGCCTTAAAGACGTTAAGAGATCATCCTTATGATGTTTATGCAGTCTTTACGGTGCAAGAGGAGGTAGGACTTAGAGGTGCAAACGTAGCTTCGCATAAAATTAATCCTGATTTTGGAATCGCTTTAGATACTACTATTGCCTTTGATTTGCCTGGAGCTCAGGAACACGAAAAAGTGACTTCTTTGGGAGCTGGAACAGCTATCAAAGTATTAGATGCTATGACTATTTGTGATTATAGAATGGTTGAATTCATGAAACAAACAGCAGATAGAAATTCAATTAAATGGCAACCTGAGATATTAACTGCTGGCGGAACGGATACAGCTGGCTTACAACGAATGGGTAAAAATGGAGCAATAGCAGGCGCTATTTCTATTCCTACTAGAAATTTACATCAAGTAATTGAAATGGCACACAAACAAGATATACTGGATTCCGTTCAATTATTGAATGCTTGTTTAGAAACTTTGGACAAGTATAATTGGGGCCATTAAAATATTAAATATGAGAAATAGTCTGGTTGTATTCATTACAGTATTTTTGTTTACTTTTTCTGCTTTTGCACAAGAAGAAAAAATAATAGAAGAGCCTATTAATATTACAGGAGTAATACTGGATGCTGAAAATATGGAGCCTGTTCCTTTTACTACCATATTGATAGGGAATGGTAAAAGTGGTACAGTAGCTGATAATTCAGGTTATTTTTCTTTTTTAGCATATCCAGGAGATACCATTACATTTAGAAGTGTTGGATATCAAAGCTCTACTTTTATAATTCCTGAATTATTGGAAGGAAAAACTTATTCTTTAATAGAATTATTGGTGCGGGAAAATGTCCTTTTAGAGGAGGTGCAAGTATATCCTTTGCCAGATGCGGATTACTTCACCAGCACTATAGTAAAAAAAGAATTAACTGACATTCAGAAGAGACAATTAGATGATTTCAATAGGGATTTAAATAAATTATTAGAGAAGCAATACGAACAAAATCATCCTTATTATGACCAATGGAGATATGCTCGACTTTATGAAATGACGGGTATTGTTCCTCCTAATAATTTCTTGAATCCTATGACTTGGTCTAATTTCATTAGAGATTGGAAAAAAGATAGTAAGAAATAATTCACTATGCTAAGTTCTCAAAATGAGACCTTCCAGCTCCATTATAAGCTGGAAGGCTTTAAATGTACAGTCTGAAATCAGACTACATCTATCATCCCACATCCCACACCCAACTTCAGACTTCCTACTTCTAATTCCCAACTATTGTATAAAAATTTCTTCGGTACTGACCTAAATCGAAACCTAGAAACTTCAACACCTATTCACTTCAACACCTAAATTAAAGTCCTATCATTACAAATGCACCCCAATAAATTGGGTCTTTAAATTCATTTCGGATTTCTTTCTTAGCATCAATAAAAGCTTGTCTTTTATCACCTGTTTCTAGCCATTTTTCATAAAATGATACCATCAGTTTTTGAGTAGCTTCATCTGAAACTTTAAATAAACTCATGACAAGGGTTTTGGCACCTGCTACTAAAAAAGATCTTTGTAATCCAAATACGCCTTCGCCACCATGCACTTCTCCTAATCCTGTTTCACACGCTGATAAAACGACTAAATCTGTTTTATCTAAATTAAGGTTCATGGCTTCGTAAGCAGTTAATATCCCAGGTTCAACATTGTAGTTATAGCGAGTTTTCGCTAGTAAATCTCCTGCGCCTTTTAACATTAAGCCAGTATTAAGCAGAGGGTTATCTGCCATGTCACTTCTCTGCACATTACCTTTGCTAGATCCTCTGTCTTCTTTCTCAGTGAAAAATCCGTGAGTTGCTATGTGGAATACTTTTGGACTTTTAATTTCTTTCACATTTTCTTCAGCAGCACTTTCGTCAGTGAAATTATTAGTTTTCCAGCCGTATTGGTTGAATAGATTGGTTAGCTCTTTTATTTCTTTTTTGGTCCCAGGTAAATCGCTAATCTGAGTGGCTCCAGATCTAAATTCACTAATGTAATTTTGTCTGGAGGCTAAATAAAATTTAGGATTGCCAAATAATAAGGCAGTTTTCTCTTCTTGATATTGTTTATCTTTTACCTGGTTGATATATAAATCTTTTGTATTACTCACTAATACGATATTTGAATTATCAATTAAATATTTGCCATCTCCAAGGGGGATTGCCTCTAAATTGATTTGATTGTAAACTCCATCAGGGGATAAGTAAATTGTTTTATTTTGACCCACTTTTTCTTCAATTGGTTTCCAGAAGTTATTGTAAGAGTAAGTGTCTTCAATTCTATATTTTATGGCATTTCTGTAATTATTGAAATACTTTGATTCCATGTCATTGCCATTTTCCATTACTACAAATTCCGGCTTACTTCGCTTTTCATTTTTAAGGATTAGCATAATATAAATAACAGAATCTGTGATGAAATGATCGAAATGCCTAAACCGAACCATTTCTATTGCCACTTCATTTGGTTGAAGGGTGTTTTTTATTTGCTCCCAAGTATAGGTTTTTGTACTTATACCTTCACTGAATAGCTCCGATTGTTGACTTAAAGACTTTTCAATTAATTCAACATTTCTTGATAATTCATTTAGGTCAATGTTTTCAGCTTGCAATTGTTCACTGCTCATAGAAATAGCATTCGATAGCAATTCTTTTTTGTCCAGCCATTCGAAATACTGTGATTTCAAGGTGCTGTCATTGCTATTCAATATACGCTCCCTCATTTTGATTGAGCTGCTCAAGAGCAATCCTTTTATTCTTAATGCGTTATTATAAACTGTTTCAATTAATTCAGGATAACGATCGTTCATACTTAATGCTAGAGTATTGAAGTAATCGAAATCATTTTTTATAGTATTCCAATATTTCGTTTTTTCTCTTTCACTCAAGGCAGGGAAATATTCCTCAATATATTGAGTGTAATTCCCCATAACTTCTTCAATATATTGTTTTGCTCTTCTCTGATTTCCATCCATATAATAGACCTTACTTAATCTTGAAGTGGCTTTTACATATTCAGGATGCTTGTCGTTAAAAAATTTCTCGTTGAGTTTCTGGCTATCTTTATATTCACTTTCGGCATCATTCCATTTTCTTTGCTTATAATAGATATCCCCTCTTAAAATATGAATATCAGCTGCTTTAATATTATTTCTTCTCCCAACTTTTTCTTTCCAAATATCTTCAGATTGTTGTAAGAAACTAAAGGCATCTTCAAGTTTGTCTTGTGAGATGAAGAATCTGGCCATATCTTTTAATAAATCAGCATATAAAGGGCTTTTGCTTGAAAATCTTTTGCTAATGGTGCTTTTAGCTTCAAATAAGAGCTCTTCAATTTCTTTAGGCTCTTCATTTCCTTTATAGAACATTACAATTGCTAATCTGGAAATTGAGGTGGCTACATCTACATGTGTTCTTCCAAATTGATTTTCAAGAATAGTGATTGCTCGTCTGTAAAATTCTTCTGATTTCTCGTAATCTCCTATTGTTTCGTATAGTTCACCTAATAAGAGGATAGCAGGTGCATTTTTAGTAGAATTTTCACCAAATATTTTTTCTGAAATTTCTAAAGCTCTTCTGGCATATTCTTCAGATTGTGTATAATCACCTTTAATTAATTGAAGTTTTCCAAAATCAACTAACGGAAGGATTAACTTTCGGCTATCATTACCATAGAGCTCTACATTTCGCTTTATTGCTTTAATTAAAATTTCCTCTGTTTCACCATACTTACCCACCTTTAAATAAACAGAAGCTAACTCTTGTGAGGCTTTAAGTGGGTTATATTCTGCACTGGGAATAGCACTTTTAAAGAGATCTTGTGATAATGAAAGGGCATCTTCCGCCTCATCAAAAAATCCTTGGATGGAAAGTAATTTAGCGTAAGTTTCCAATGCCATGATGTAATAAGTTACATTTTTGTCGTTGTCAAAATTTTCTAAAATGCTTAAGGCTTCTTTTATATTGCCTTCAGCCTTTTCGTATTCCCCAATTTTTATTTGTAAATCAGCTATTAAGTTTAATTCTTTACCAAAATCGATATCTCGATTGTCATATTTTTGCCTTGTAACCAGTAACGCTTCATCCAATAGGGCAGAAGCTTTTTTATAATCGTCATCAATTTGATAGGTAGTAGCTAAATGGTTTAAAAGATTTACATATCGATAATGCTTATTGCTTATTTGATTTTCAATTTTCCCGAAAAATTCATGGTTATAAATATTGACTGCCTCATCAAATTTGTCAGTGAAATCTACCCAATGGTGAGCTAAATCCAACTTGCTTAGTCCAGTTGTAACGCTAGTATCACCATATAATTTACTTTTTATTTTTATTATTTCTTCTAAATAATTTTCTGAATTTTGAAATTGATTTTTAGCGCCAGCTACTTTTACCAAAGTATTCAAAAGATCAATCCTGATAGGATGATCAGCAGGTAATAGGTTTTTATCATCTGATAATTTAGCAGCTGCATCTTCTACTTTTTTAATATCTCCTTTTCTGAGATTAGATTCAAATGAAATGGTTGCCAGTTTAACAAAATGAGAGCTGTTTTTTTCAAAGTTTGATTTTAATATTTTTTCTAAATCCTTGTAAAAAGCTAAAGCTCTATTGATGTTGTTTTCATTTATAGTGTTGATAATTAATTTCTCTAAATATTCTAATGTATGTGGATGATTTTGTCCATTAGCTGAGATTGAATAAATATAAGCATCACTATAATAGCTGTATGGTAAATCTTGTGTTCCGTTTTCTTCTAACATTTGAGCAAATAGAAACAGATGATGTGCATAATATTTATTTCGTCTGTTGAGTTTGTCTTTTATCCAATTCTCGCCAGTAGAAAATGCTGAATCTGCTCTTCTAATTTCTCCTTTATGTCTTAAAACATTACTTTTTAAAGTGATTAACCTTGCAGCATCTTCATACCTTTTTTCTAGTTCTTTTTTGTCAAGTTTTTTATCTTTTTCTAATGTTCTTTGCAAGTAAAAAGCTTCTTCTTCATTTATTAATTTCAAAGCGCTATTATAATCTCCAATTGCAATTAGAATTTCAGCCTTCCTAAGTTTTAGGTCAGCCATATAAATTTCATCGATGTTTGATGCACTACTAAATATTGCTATTGCTTTATTTAAATAATCATCAGCTTTTACATAATTACCATAATTCATCATGTTTTGAGCAGCATCGATTAGATTAATTCCATGGCTAATAGTGTTTTCCCCATTTAATTTTTCACTTATAGTAATAGCACTTTCATGCAATTGGTAATAGTCATTGAATTGTCCTAAAGCCCAATTATATTTTGCTCTTTTTAAATTGCCTACTGCCACAAAGCGGTTTTCTGCACCGAACTTTTTGGTGCTTTTTTTAATTAGTTTGTCAGTAAATTTTATTGCTTTATCGTAATTTCCCTTTTCAAAATGCTTCTCTGCTTTTTCAACATACTTATTGAATTTCTTTATATTTTGAGCATGCAAATTGGATTGACCAACAGTTAATAAAAGAAAAGTAAAATATATTAATCCTATTATCTTTCTCACAACACTTATTTTAATTAAATTATTACAATTTTTTATGAGATAAAGATAATGAAAAAAAATGAGTTCATTAATTTATTTACTAAAGTTTATATTAGATTTTGATGAGATATTTTCAGGCTATTGACAGATGGATTCTTAAAATGCCTATCATTTAAACCATTTATAACTATATCTATCTATTATAGATTGATAATTATCTTCCCTTCATTTTTATAATTAGTTTTGTAGGATTATTCATTACTATGATATAGATAGTTTGTTTCGGGAATTCGACTGATTGATTACCAAAAAGATTGCAAGAAATATGAATGATTGAAACTTAATAGAATCATTAGTTTTAACTCAATATTCTGTAAAATAAAATTCAATATAATTAATGAAAACAACTGATTTTAGAGAGCATTTTAAGCGTAATTATCAACTAGCTTATCCAGTTGTTTTAAGTCAGTTAGGGCATGTTTTAGTGGGGACTGCCGATTCCGTAATGGTAGGAAGAGTTGGGACTGAAGAATTGGCTGCAGTTTCAGTGGCTAATGCTGTATTTAGTGTAGCCATGATGTTTGGTATTGGAGTTTCCTTTGGGTTAACCCCGTTAATTGCTCAATCGGATGGAGAAGGTGATCAAAGGGCTGGAATGCGTTTCTTAAAACATAGTTTTGTTATTAATGTACTCTTTGGGATATTATTATTCTGCATTCTTTTGTTTGGTGGGTTTATATTAGATATTCTAAATCAACCAAAGGATGTGGTTGCTTTAGCCAAGCCTTACTTAGCGATTATTGGGTTTTCATTGTTGCCATTTATGGTTTTTCAAACCTTTAAACAATTTGCAGAGGGTTTGTCTTTGACCAAGCAAGCCATGTACATTACCTTAAGCGCAAATGTTCTAAATATTCTACTCAATTATATATTGATATTTGGTAAACTAGGTTTTGAACCTATGGGCTTAATTGGGGCTGGTTGGGCAACATTGATTTCAAGAATAATTATGGCTGTAGCCATGGTGTTGTTTGTGCAATATTATAAAGTCTTTTCTGTTTATTGGAATTATTTTAAAGTTACGGTTTGGAATTCAAAAACTTTCAAAAGTCTACTGAATTTGGGTGTACCTACAGGCTTTCAATATATTTTTGAAGTTGGTGCCTTTGCTTCAGCTGCAATCATGATAGGTTGGATGGGAGCAGTGCCCCTAGCTTCACATCAGGTAGCCATGAACTTGGCTTCAATTAGTTATATGATGGCAACTGGTATCTCTGCTGCGGCCACCGTTAGAGTAGGAAATCAATTAGGTCAAAGAGATATTCCAACTATGCGTATTGCAGCTTTTACATGCTTTCTGATGGCCATATTTTTTATGGCATTCACAGGCTTAATATTTATGGTTTTCAATCATCTTTTACCTACTTTCTATACATCTGATCCAGCAGTTATTAGCATTGCTGCTTCATTATTAATCATAGCGGCTTTATTTCAATTGTCTGATGGAATTCAAGTAGTAGGTTTAGGTGCGTTGCGTGGTATGGGAGATGTCAAATTACCTACTTTAGTGACTTTTATGGCTTATTGGGTGATAGGTTTGCCCAGCGGATATTTATTGGCTTTTGTTCTAGATTTTGGTGAGCAAGGCGTTTGGTATGGATTATTAATAGGTTTAAGTGTTACCGCTATTATACTTTTTATCCGTTTCAATAATAAGTCTAAAAAATTAATGTCTGAATTGGTTTAATTATGATAAAAGGGATTGGATCTAATGGGTAAGATGTTATTATAAAATGAATTCTGTCATGTTTTGATTATAGTAAAAAACAAACTGAATTCATACTGGAAAATTGGGGCAACTATTATGATGGAGTCGTATCAAAATCCTAAAACCAGAAAACCATAACTTTTATCATACTTCTTGGCTTTTGCAGTAACATTTGTTACGCCTTTGGGAAAGGGAAGACTCTACATTTGTCAAAAAATTGATTTATATTATGACATTGATAGAGATAATAGGATTTATAAGTGCAGCCGTCATTGGCATTTCATTAGGACTGATAGGTGGGGGAGGCTCCATCTTAACTGTACCTGTTTTAGTTTATTTATTAGGTGTTAGCCCAGTTACTGCCACAGCATATTCATTATTTATTGTGGGCTTTAGTTCTTTGGTTGGCGGTTTGAGTTATGCCAAGAAAGGATTGGTTAATTATAAGACCGGGATCGTTTTTACAATTCCAGCTTTCATCTCAGTATATCTCACACGCTTACTTTTAGTGCCAGCGCTTCCTGCAACTTGGTTTACTATAGGAGGATTGGAAATTACTAAGTCCATTGGGATAATGGTAATCTTTGCCTTGCTTATGATAGCAGCTTCTTATTCGATGATTAAGGATAAAAAGAAGAAATTAAAAGCTGCTGCTGAGGAAGCTGATACAGTTCAAAAATTTAATTACCCACTTATAATTATTGAAGGAGTTGTTGTGGGTGCACTAACTGGTTTGGTGGGTGCAGGAGGAGGATTTTTAATTATTCCTGCCTTGGTTGTACTCGCTAAATTACCAATGAAGGAAGCTGTTGGAACCTCACTTTTAATCATTGCAGCAAAATCCTTAATTGGGTTTATTGGTGATGTTCAATCTGGTGGTGATATTGATTGGGTATTCTTAATGATTTTCACAGCAATAGCTGGTGCAGGAATTTTTATTGGAACCTATCTTTCCAATCTGATTGATGGTCAGAAATTGAAAAAAGGATTTGGATGGTTTGTATTAATCATGGGGTCATTCATGATTTATAAAGAACTGTTTATGTAGTCAAGTAGGGGAGAATCTGTATTTAGAGGGGCAATTCGCCCCTTTTTTATTGAATTTTAAATCGATTTGCTAATACCCTCACTTAATCTGTAACTATTGTTACCATCTTAATTTGTTCCTTTTCGTATTTAAATACACAGGAAATAAAAAAGGAAACAACTATGAATATTAAACATTTTTATGATGATGCTTTAGCTCAAGGATCTTTTGCAATCGAAAGTGAAGGGAAAGTGGCTTTAGTTGATCCATCTAGAGATATACAGCCTTATATTGATTTTGCTAAGCAACATAATGCGGAAATTATTGCCATTTTTGAAACGCATCCCCACGCTGACTTTATAAGTAGTCATCTAGAATTGCAAGCAAAATTTGGTGCAGCTATATATGTGAATGAAAAAGTGGGTGTGAGCTATGATTTCAAACACATTGGACATGGAGATGAAGTGAAAATCGGGAATGTGACTTTTAAAGCGCTGTTTACTCCAGGCCATTCACCTGATCATAATTCATATTTATTATTGGATGAAAACGGAAAAGAAAAAGCAGTTTTCACTGGTGATTCTTTATTTGTAGGGGATGTTGGTCGCCCAGATTTAAGAGAAGGTGCAGGCAATATTCAAGTGAGCAGAAAAGAGTTGGCTGGAATGATGTACGATACAGTAAATGATGTTTTTGCTGATTTAGCAGATGATACCATTGTCTATCCTGCACACGGGCCAGGCTCATTATGCGGTAAAAATATGAGTAGTGATTTGAGCAGCACCATTGCTAATGAGAAAGCTAATAACTGGGCTTTTCAAATTAAGGATAAAGCTAAGTTTGTGGATGCATTTTTAGAGGGACAATCCTTTATTCCAAAATATTTCCCTAACAGCGTTGAGGTTAATAGAAAAGGAGCAAAAGCTTTGGAAGATGCTGTTAAAGCTGCCGATAAAAAGGATGGATTTGAAATTCCAAATGGCTCAGTAGTTATTGATACAAGAGCAAAAGAAGAATTTAAGAAAGGGCATCTAAAAGGTGCAATCAATATTCAAAACAAAGAAGCGGATAAATTCGAAACTTGGTTAGGCTCTATAGTTGGACCAAATGAGCAATATTATTTAGTGGCTGAAAATCAAAAGGAATTGGAATTTGCAATTTACAGGGCTGCTAAAATAGGTTATGAGTCTAATTTGGTGGCAGGAGTAATAAATCCAAAAGGTGAGGTTGTTCAAGACGCTTTGATTAATATTGATGATTTTAAGAATAATCCTGATGCGTATACAATTATAGATATCAGGAATAAATCTGAGGTTGCAGATGGTAAGTTCTTCGAATCAGCTCAAAATATTCCTTTGCCAGAATTAAGAGAAAGAGCATCGGAAGTAGATACTCAAAAGCCAGTGGTGGTACATTGTGCAGGAGGGTATCGCTCATCAGCAGGCTACAGCATAATCAAAAGCTTATTACCAAATGCTAAAGTTTATGATTTAAGCGATGCTGTAAATGATTTTAAGTAAATAGTGTTTTTTTAGATTGATTAATGAGAAGAGGTGGGCGTTTAGTCCGCCTTTTTTTATTTATTGTCTCTAAATTTTATTTGAAGTCCATTAAGAAAATTTCTTAAATATTGATCTAAAAAAGGGCGGTACTGTGATTGCTTTGGGTTTCTTAAAAAGGCAGTCACCTCATGCCGACTAATAGGTTTGCCAGCTAATTTAAAAAGCTCTGTTATATCCTCAGTTTTTAATTTTAGCGCAATCTTCAGTTTTTTAAGAATAGTATTATTGTCGAGAATTTTTTCAGGCTTAGGTTGCTCACCTTCTCTCTTACCTCTTTTTTCATTAATTAAGCCATTCAGGAAAATAGCCAATTGATCATCATATATTTCTTTAAATTCATCATGATCCTCATTCTTAAGCCAATCCGTTACCAACGACCTTGTCACTTTATAATCCGCACTTTCAAAAATAGCCATCATTTGCTCATCACTATAATCAAAAATGTAGCGGATTCTTTTTATGATGTCGTTATTGGTCATGCTCTTCTAAATTATTCTGCTAAAACTAAAAAAGACTGTTTCAAAATCGATATCAAATCTTATAGATAATATATCTCAAATTTTGAAACAGTCTTTTATTATAATATCTTGTCTAGATTCTAGACTCTTGACTCTAAATTCTATTTAGATAATGCTTTTTTCATAGTCTCGCCTATATCAGCAGGAGACTGCACAACATAAATACCACATTCGTCCATGATTTTCATTTTGGCTTCTGCAGTATCATCTTTTCCACCTATAATAGCACCGGCATGTCCCATTCTTCTCCCAGCAGGAGCGGTTTTTCCAGCTATAAATCCAACAACAGGTTTCTTATTGCCATTTTCTTTTATCCAACGAGCAGCTTCGGCTTCATAATTACCACCAATTTCACCTATCATTACAATAGCATCAGTTTCATCATCCTCCATTAGCATTTTTACCGCTTCTTTTGTTGGAGTTCCAATGATTGGATCACCACCAATACCAATTGCAGTAGAAATGCCTAAACCAGCTTTTACGATTTGGTCAGCTGCTTCGTAAGTTAAAGTTCCTGATTTAGAAACAATACCAATTTTACCTTTCTTGAAAACAAAACCTGGCATGATACCTACTTTAGCCTCACCTGGAGTGATAACACCTGGGCAATTTGGGCCTATAAGGGTTAAATCTTTATCCTGAATATAAGTTTTTGCTTTCATCATATCTTTTACAGGAATTCCTTCTGTGATAGTGATGATAACTTTGATACCTGCATCAGCAGCCTCCATAATGGCGTCTGCAGCGAAAGCAGGTGGAACAAAAATGATGGATACATTTGCACCAGCTTCTTTTACAGCATCTTCGACAGTATTGAATACGGGTCTGTCTAAATGTTTCTGACCTCCTTTTCCTGGAGTTACACCACCCACTACATTGGTGCCGTATTCTATCATTTGCTCAGCATGGAATGTTCCTTCTGAACCTGTGAAACCTTGTACAATTACTTTAGAATCTTTATTTACTAAAACGCTCATTATGCTCTGTTTAAAGTTTTTGCAAAAATAGAAGAAAAGGCTTCATTCACAAAGTAATTTCGTGCTTGTTTCCGAATTAGTTACAGATTGCTAACTCAAACATTCTTTAAACTCATTGATTTTTGATGGTAAAGAACTGTTTTTCCATTATGCCAAAAATGATTAGAAAAAGTGAATTGCCTTCCAAAGTTTGTCTAGTGTGTAATAGATCGTTTAGCTGGAGGAGAAAATGGAAAAAGGATTGGGAGAACGTGAAATACTGTAGCCAAAAATGCAGTAAATTGGCAAAATCAATCCTTTAATTAAAAATCTGGATATTAATCTCATTTTGCTTATCTTACTTTTATGAAGATTCTAAATGTAAATCAAATACGAGAAGCTGATCAATATACCATCAAAAATGAGCCGATAGCTAGTATTGATTTGATGGAAAGAGCTAGTCGAGAAGTAGTGAATTGGATTTGTAATCATTTCTCAAATGAATATGAAGTGGTTGTTTTGGCTGGTTCTGGTAATAACGCTGGGGATGGATTGGCTATTGCCAGATTACTTTCACATCATAATTATAATGTAAGGGTACTTTTAGTAATGGGCGAATCTGGTTCAGAAGACTTCGAACAAAATTTAAATAGATTAAAGTCTCTTCATGAAGTTAAAATAACTGATGATTTCGACTTCTTAAATTCTACAAATAAAACCATTTTCATTGATGCAATCTTCGGTTCAGGACTTTCTCGTCCTATTGAAGGAAAAATTGCTAATTACATTCAAAAAGTAAATGATGCGAAGGGAGTGAAGATAGCCGTTGATATTCCTTCTGGTCTTTTTACTGATGAACCTAGCCCAGGTACTGTAATCTTTAAAGCTGACTATACATTAAGTTTTCAAGTGCCTAAGCTTGCATTTATGATGGCAGAAAATCAGCAATATATTGGTGAATTTGAGATTTTGGACATTAGTTTATCAAATGAATTCATAAATAAATGCTTAAGCGATTATACAATTTATTCGGTAACAGATGAAGTTAAGTTACTACTAAAAGTAGAAAGCACTGCACATAAAGGTAACAGAGGGCGAGCAGCTATTGTAGCAGGGGGACATGCTAAAATGGGTGCGGCAATTATTGCGGCAAAAGGTGCGCTTCATTCTGGAATAGGTTTGTTATCAGTTCAATCTTGTCCGCATTGTATTAATATTATTCAAATTCAAATCCCAGAGGCTTTAATTCTTGAGGATGAAAATGAATATGTTTTAGGAAGTTTTCTGAATTATGAGAATCAGGATGTTCTAGTTTTTGGTCCAGCAGTAGGTTTTTCCAATAAGACAGTAAATCTATTTGAAGAGCTTTTAAAAAGCTATAAAGGTCAATTGATTTTGGATGCAGACGCCATAACAATTTTAGCCGAAAACAGAGAATTATTGCAATTATTACCAAAGGGAACTATCCTAAGCCCTCATCATGGAGAGTTTAAAAGGTTGGTTGGAAATTATTCAAATAATTTTGAGGCTTTGATGCAACTAAAGTCCTTCTGTAAGCATCATAAGGTTGTGGTTATTTTAAAAGGGAAATATGCTGCAGTTTGTAATGAAGATGGACAAGTAAGTTTCAATACAACGGGTAATCCGGGCATGGCAAAAGGAGGGAGTGGAGATTTATTATGTGGAATATTAGCAGGGATTGCACCAAGAGTGAAAAATCCTTTTGAGGTGGCAAAACTGGCAGTATATTTGCATGGACTTGCAGGAGATTTAAGTCTTGAAGAGTTTGGTGAGAATTACATGACGCCAACTACAATGATTGTTAATCTAAGCAAGGCATTCAAAAGTATAGAAAAGTAAAAAACTTTAACCGAACAATGTTCGTATAGATTTTAAGTATGAAAAACGCATTATCCATATTAATTATTTCTTTTATTATACTTACTCTAAGCAGTGGTGTAAGGGCTAAAGATGCCAATAAAGAAATAGTGACTAAGGATGCAGCGGTTGCAGAAATATTAAACAAAGCAGATGTTTACCCTAACCCTGCTGAAGATCATATTTTTTTGAAAATTAGCGAGTTTGAGTCTATTTCAAATATTAAAATAGAAGTAATGAGTATCATTGGCACAAAAATGAAAGTAACTCATGAAAAAATAGATTCAGGTCTCTTTAAAATTGACTTGTCTGACATACCTACAGGTCATTATTACCTTCTACTCACTGTTGATTCCGAAAAATCTTTAAAGAAATTTTTAAAGAAGTAATTACCAATTTTTTGAAGGTATAATTCAAATACTTTAATGATATTCTCTTTTTTTATAGACCAATATTGATTACTTTTCGATAAACAGACGAAAATGAATCTCAAATTGTATTTTTATTGGATTGTGGCTGTGGTTGAAATTATATCTTTGGCTTTTGAAATTGATATTCTTCATCAAATTGCAAAGCCTCTTTTAATGATTTCACTTCTAATCTATTTTTGGGATAAATCGGATAAACGAAAAAATGAAAAATGGGTAAGTTTTGTCACTTTAGCATTAGTTTTTAGCTGGATTGGTGACATAATGTTACTTTTTACTTTTAAACATTTCATGTTCTTTTTTGCAGGGCTTAGTGCGTTTTTGATTGCCCACCTGGTGTTTATTATAGCCTATAAAAAAGCAACTTTTAAAGATAGGTTGAATGTTAAATGGACATTTTTTCCTCTTGTAGTTTTAGCCTATATTTTACTAATGGCATATTTAACCCTGCCTTATGTAGATAGCGTAATTCAAGTACCATTAGTTTTTTATGGGATTGTTTTATGTTTAATGATTTTAGCGGCTTGGTACAGGAAAGGACAAACTACAGATGAAAGTTTTCAATTAGTAGTTTTAGGTGCTGCTTTATTTATTATTTCTGATTCTATTTTAGCTATTAATAGATTCTCCCATACTATTCCATTTGCAGGCGTGGCTATAATGAGTACTTATATAATTGCTCAATGGTTAATAGTCAATGGTTTGCTCAAGCATCAAAATGACTAGGAAGATATATCCAAATAATATATTGTATTTTCTTATTAATAAAGTATTATATATCGTTTAAAAATTAATATCAAAATATATGATTTTTATTTGTCTTTGAATTTGTTTTATTCAAAAAGGTTTTTCTACATTTGAAGTGTTATTTCGGTAAACAATTTATAACGAAGAGGTAAGAGACAGGCTCGTTGACCCTCTGGCAACCTGAATCAAGGTGCCAAATCCTGCCCGATTTTGGGAAATATAAATTAATAATTATGAACAACTTACATTTCTTCGGTTTTAGCGACCAATTCAATTCAGCCAGCTCGGCTAAAATCTCAGCATCAACAAATAAAGCTTCTAAGCTTTATCCCATTCTTTCAATTGCATACATGCGAATGTGTATGTGCTGTTGTTGCTAATCAACAACTCAATTCTATTTGGATTCATTTCGATAATCTAAAGGGAAAACTACACCCTTTTCAGTTTTAAGATTCCTTTCGAAACATTTTTAACCCATTCAAAATCAATTTGTTATAAATTTTTAGTGATTCAGTCAGATAGTCTGATTGGCTCACACATACTTAAATATTCATTTTAGAAATATATTCATTTTAAATTTTATAATTATGTCAACTACACAAAAATTCGAAACATTACAATTACATGCTGGTCAGGAAATTGACCCAACTACCAACTCAAGAGCGGTTCCAATTTATCAAACCACTAGTTATGCTTTCAATAATTCAGAACATGGAGCAAACTTATTTGGCTTGAAGGAATTCGGTAATATTTATTCCCGAATCATGAATCCTACCAATGATGTGTTTGAAAAGAGAATTGCTGCATTAGAAGGAGGGGTTGCAGCTGTTTCAGTAGCTTCAGGTCAAGCCGCTCAATTTATTGCTTTAAATAATATTTTGGAAGCTGGCGATAATTTTGTCGCTACAAAATATCTTTATGGCGGTACTTACAACCAATTTAAAGTTTCATTTAAGCGATTAGGAATTGAGGCAAGATTTGCTCCGGATGAAGAGGTAGAATCTTACGAAGCTTTGATTGATGAAAATACCAAAGCTATTTATCTTGAAACAATTGGGAATCCAACATTTAATATCCCAGATTTTGAAGCAATTTCAGCATTAGCTAAAAAACATGATCTTCCACTAGTGGTAGATAATACTTTCGGTGCTGGCGGTTATTTATTCAGACCTATTGACCATGGCGCCAATATAGTGGTAGAATCGGCTACAAAATGGATTGGTGGGCATGGAACATCCGTTGGTGGAGTAATTGTGGATGCTGGAAACTTCAATTGGGGAAATGGTAAATTCCGTCAGTTTTCTGAGCCATCGGAGGGTTATCATGGACTAAACTTTTGGGAAACTTTTGGAGAAGGCAACCCTTTAGGATTTCCAAATATAGCCTATGCCATCAGAGCAAGAGTTGAAGGTTTAAGAGATTTTGGCCCAGCTTTAAGTCCATTTAACAGCTTCCTTTTATTACAAGGATTAGAAACACTTTCTTTAAGAGTACAAAGAACTGTAGATAACGCTTTAAAATTAGCTTATTGGTTAGAGAAACATCCATTGGTGGATAAAGTAAATTATCCGGGATTGGAAAGTAGCAAGTATTATCAGCTGGCTAAAAAATATTTGCATAATGGTTATGGCGGTGTTTTATCTTTTACGCTTAAAGGAGACAAAGAAGAAACTAAAGCATTTGTAGATAATTTGAAATTGGTTAGTCATTTGGCAAATGTAGGGGATGCTAAGACTTTGATCATCCAACCTTCTGCTACCACTCATCAGCAATTATCGGATGAAGAACAATTATCAGCAGGAATCTCACCAAATTTATTGAGGGTTTCCGTAGGCATTGAGCACATAGATGATATCATTGCAGATTTCACTCAGTCTTTTCAAAAAATCCATGAGGAATCCTATGCCACAGCATAAATTACCAAATCAATTTCAATTAGAAAGTGGGCAAACTTTGAAAGGTGCTTCTCTTTATTATGAAGTTTTAGGAAAAATTTCGGATGATAAAGAGGTAGTTTGGGTTTGCCATGCATTTACTGGAAGTGCCACCGTCAAAGAATGGTGGCCTTCCCTTTTTCTTGAAAACGGTGGTTTTATTGATTTGGAAAAGTACACTGTTATTTGTGCTAATATGTTGGGTTCCTGCTACGGAAGTACTGGGCCAGAATCAGTTAATCCTAAAAACGGAAAAATTTATGGAAATGAATTTCCTGAATTAAATAATCGAGATGTGGTAAGCGCTTTTATTGACTTAAGAAAAGCATTGAATGTTTCCACTATTGATTATTTAATTGGTGGTTCATTGGGTGGACAACAAGCACTAGAATGGTCAATTTTAGAACCAGAAGTGGTTCAAAATCAGATTTTAGTGGCTTCCAATGCCAGACATTCTGCGTGGGGAATTGCCTTTAATGAATTGCAAAGGCAAGCTATTGAGTTAGGGGAGAATGGAAAAGAGGAGGAGAGGCAAAAAGCACTTTCTTTGGCACGCAGCATAGCCATGTTAAGCTACAGAAGCTATCATGATTTTGAAATAAATCAAAAGGGAAGAAATGAGAAGGGAGATTGGAAAGTGGTCTCGTATTTAAATTATCAAGGAAAGAAATTTAATGGGAGGTTTAGCTTGAACAGTTATAAAGTGCTTTCCAAAATGATGGACGCTCATAATGTAGCGGAAGGAAGGGGAGGTAATTTAGAAGAAATATTAGGCTCAATTAAAACCAAAACTTTGTGCATTGGAATTGATTCTGATAATCTTTTTCCGCTAGAGGAACAAAAGTTTATGAGTGCCAATATTCCTCACGCAAAACTGGAAGTTATCAATTCTTCCAAAGGACATGATGCATTTTTAATTGACGGAAATTTGATTTCACAATTCATCCAAAAATATTTAATCAATACTTTATATGAAGAATTTTAAAGCAGGCTTATTCGGATTGGGAGTAGTAGGCTCTGGAGTTTATAAAGCTTTACTACAAAATGAAAAATACGGTATTTCTATTGAAAAAATTGCCGTGAAAAATATTGATAAACAGAGAGATTTAGAATTACCCAATGGAATCCTCACCACTGAGGAAGATGAACTTCTTGAAAATACAGATCTAGATTTTATTATAGAATTAATCAATGATCCTGAAGAGGCTTTTAGCATTGTGAAAAAGGCTTTTGAAAATGGGAAGTCTGTAGTGAGTGCCAATAAAAAAATGATAGCGCTATATCATAAGGAAATTCTCGAATTGCGAGAAAAATTTGATGTTAAATTCTTTTATGAAGGAGCTGTTTGTGGTAGTGTTCCCATTTTAAGATTGCTGGATCAGCATTACAAATCAGATCAGCTTAAGTCTATAAAAGCCATTGCAAACGGAACCTGTAATTTTATATTATCAAAAATGGTAAGTGAAAATCAGGATTATAATTCCGCATTGAAGGATGCTCAAGAGTTAGGCTTTGCGGAATTAGACCCTTATTCTGATGTGAGCGGAGAAGACACTCGTTTTAAATTATCTATCATGATTTATCATGCTTTTGGAGTATTTGTGCATCCTAATAAAATTCCTTTGCAAGGAATCAATTTCTTGGATGAACACATTAAAGATTTTGCTCAAAAACATCATTTAAAAATTAAATTGATTGGGGAAGTTCAGGAAGTAGAGGGTGAAATCACTGCTAAAGTTGAACCACAATTGGTAAATGATAAGGATGATTTCTATACAATTGAAAATGAATTTAATGGTATTTTAGTGGATGCAGAATTCACAGGTGAGCAATTTGTGAAGGGTAAAGGGGCAGGCAGTTTTCCTACAGCTTTAGCTGTATTATCTAATTTGATAGATTTGAAATATGATCTGGCAATTGCTAAAGTATCTGATAAAGAAGTCAAGACTTATGCTAAAAAGTCAGAAGCTCGAATTTATTTTATAGCTGGTTTACACGATGAATATATTTTTAACGATTTAGAAGTTCTGAACAAAGAGAGGAATTATGTTATTGCAAAAAGCGAATTCCATCAATTAGAAAAATTAAAGAAGGATAATCCTAACTTATATTGGGTTCAACTTTCAGGAAATTTTTTAAAAGAAACTATAAAACAGGATGCATTGGTTTAGGGATACCATCTTTTTTAGTTTACTTTGGCTTTGTAAAAATAAAATCCAAAATGAAAATTGCAGTTCTTTCAAGAAACCCGAATTTATACTCCACCAAAAGATTAGTTGAAGCCATTGAGCAGAAAGGTCATGAGGCGCTCCGGCTTGATCACATGCATTGTGATATTATTATGGATGAGGCGGGTCCTTCTATTTATTATCATGGCGAAAAATTAGAAAAAATAGATGCTATTATCCCTAGAATTGGAGCTTCTGTTACTTTTTATGGTACAGCAGTTGTCCGACAGTTTGAAATGATGAAAACGTTCAGTGCAGTAGATTCTTTAGCTATTACCCGTTCTAGAGATAAACTGAGAAGTTTACAGATTTTGTCTCGTTCTGGTTTGGCAATGCCACGAACTGCTTTTACGAATCGATCTGAGAATGCTGGGGAATATATTTTGGAGCATTTAGGTAAAGCTCCAGTGGTTTTGAAATTATTAGAAGGTACTCAAGGCTTAGGGGTTGTTTTGGCTGAAACCAGAAAAGCAGCCGTTTCAGTAATCGAAGCTTTTGAAGGTTTGAAAGCGAGGATTATTATGCAAGAATTCATTAAAGAAGCTGGTGGTGCAGATATTCGTGTTTTTGTAGTGGATGGTGAAGTGGTTGGTGCTATGAAGCGTCAAGGTAAAGAAGGAGAATTTCGCTCTAATTTACATAGAGGAGGTTCTGCAAATGTCATCAAATTAAGTCGTGCTGAAAAAGCTGCGGCACTTAAAGCTGCAAAAGCCATGGGCTTAGCCATTGCAGGTGTTGACATGCTGCAATCATCTAGAGGCCCTTTGATTTTGGAAGTGAATTCTTCACCAGGTCTGGAGGGTATAGAAAAAGCAACTGGAAAAGATATTGCGCTAAGGATTGTTGAATATATTGAAAGAGGGCTAGATAAAAAGCGTTTGCCGAAGGATAAGGTGAAGGCTTGATGCTTTGGATCAAGTCCTCATAGTATCTCTAACCAGAAGTTGGTCAGCCTTTGACTAAGAACAAAACTTTAATAGAGATAACTGGACTTTTACAATAGTAGAAAATAGTGATGATTTTTAAAGTTTTCTATTAAATTAAATCTGTGCGACTACCCCTCAGTCCTCCGGACAGCTCCCCTAAAACAGGGGAGCAGCTGGTCTGTGCTAAATATTAGCAATATGCTTAATTAAAACCTTTAAATGGAAAATCAACTTAAGGATTCAGTAAGTGAAATTAAATAAATCAATTTGCTCGAAGCAGTTCCCCTGCTTAAAAAAGGAGAGGTGTCCGAAGGACGGGGTGGTTGTAAATAATTAAGTTTTTCTCCCCAGATTTATCCGATGCTTATACAGATGTATCAGAAACATTTTGCTTAAGAATTTGTGGAGATATTGAACAAAAAAGAGGATTTATCTAATGGTAAATCCTCTTTTCTATTTTATACCAGAATCTAGCTACTTGATACTAAATACTAGCTACTGGCTAAGCTACTCTTAAATTCTTATATTTCGATTTCTCGAATTTAGAAGCAGCATATTTTTCATCAATAATCAATTCAGTTCCAGATGACTCCCCATCAAATTCGAACATGGCATCTGTCATGATTACTTCACAAATAGATCTTAAGCCTCTTGCTCCTAATTTGAATTCCACTGCTTTTTGAACAATATAGTCTAAAGCAGAATCTTCAATTACCAACTTAATACCTTCCATATCAAACAATTTGTTGTATTGTTTGACCAGAGCATTTTTAGGCTCAGTTAGAATTAATTTTAAAGTGTCTTTGCTTAAAGGATCCAAATGTGTAAGCACAGGCAATCTACCAATCAGTTCAGGAATTAACCCGAAATTTTTCAAATCCTGAGCTGTGATGTATTGCAGAAGGTTTTCCTTGTCAATCTCTTCTTCTTTGGTATCTGCTTTAGCAAACCCTAAAGGAGTAGTGTTTAATCTGGAAGCTATACTTCTACTAATTCCATCAAAAGCGCCACCGCAAATGAAAAGGATGTTTTCGGTATCCACATTAATCATTTTCTGGTCAGGATGCTTTCTTCCTCCTTGTGGCGGAACATTCACTGAAGTTCCCTCCAATAATTTCAACATAGCTTGCTGTACACCTTCACCACTTACATCTCTTGTAATAGATGGATTATCCGATTTACGAGCAATTTTATCTATCTCATCAATGTAAACAATACCTCTTTGGGCAGCTTCAACATTATAATCAGCGGATTGTAATAATCTAGTCAGAATACTTTCGACATCTTCACCTACATAACCTGCTTCAGTCAAAACAGTAGCATCAGCAATACAAAACGGAACCTGTAAAATCTTTGCTAAAGTTTTAGCTAGATAAGTTTTACCAGTACCAGTTTCTCCAACCATTATGATATTTGATTTTTCAATCGTAACATCATCTTTTGAAGATTTTTGCATCAATCTTTTATAATGATTGTAAACTGCAACTGACATGACCTTTTTAGCCTCATCCTGACCTACAACATATTGATCCAAATGATTTTTCATTTCAATCGGGCGAATCAAGTTAAATTTCGGGTCTTTAGAGGATGATTTTGTTTTTACTTCCTCTTGTAGAATTTGCTGAGCTTGAGCTATACATTTATCGCAAATATGCGCATGTATCCCTGATATCATCAAATCAACATCTTTCTTGTTGCGTCCACAAAAGGAACAGGTTACTTGTGTTTTGTCTTCTGCCATATTACTTTCTCACTAATACTTCATCAATCAATCCATATTCCTTGGCTTCTGAAGCTCTCATCCAGAAGTCTCTGTCAGAATCTTTTTCTACTTGCTTGTATGATTTTCCGCTATGTTTAGAAAGGATATTGTATAAATCTTCCTTTACAGACAATGTTTGTTTTAAGGAAATCTCCATGTCAGAAGCTTGTCCTTGCATTCCACTCATCGGTTGGTGAATCATAATTCTTGCATGAGGCAATGCTGATCTTTTCTTTTCAGCTCCACCTGCTAATAAAACAGCTCCCATACTTGCAGCCAATCCTGTACAAATAGTTCCTACATCAGGAGAAATGTAATGCATGGTGTCGTAAATACCTAAACCAGCATAAACAGAACCTCCAGGGCTGTTGATGTAAAGACTGATGTCCTTTTTAGCATCAACTGACTGTAAGAATAATAATTGAGCGGTAATTACATTGGCAATATTATCATCCACTTGCATTCCCAAGAAGATAATTCTATCCATGATTAAACGGGAAAAAACATCTATTTCCCTGAAATTGGTGGGGCGTTCTTCAATTACAGCTCTGGTCATGTTTTCAACCTGCTGCACGTATGAATCCACCATACTACCTGATAAGCCTTCGCCTTTAACGGCAAATTTCCTAAATTCCTCTTTATTAATCATTTAAATCTTTTGTTATAAGTACAAATTTAAAAAAAAAGTCCTTCTTTAAAAGGACTTTTCGATTAACGGTAAAAATAGCTTTTAGTTCTTATCGACAGCCTTTTTAAAGCCATCTAAGTCAACTTTCTTTTCTTTGATTGTAATTTTGTCCTTAATAAAGTCCAAAACTCTTTTGTTCAGCATCTCTTCATAGACTTTACGGTAGTTTTCACCATTTTCACCTTGAAGATAATTTTGAGCGAAACTATCCATGTTTTCACCTAACTGATCCGCCATTCCATAAGCACCAAATTGCTCAGCAATCATTTTTTTGGTGTAATCCATCACGTCAGTATGCTCAACTTTGATGTCTTCCTGATTTGCTTCTGCAATTTTGTTTTTAATCAAATTGAAACGCAAATCTTTAGTATATAAATCATACTCTTTATCGATTTGCTCTTGAGTGATTTTTCCTTCATTGCTTAGGAGTAACCAGTTTTTCAAGAATTCATCAGGTAATTCAAATTTGGTTTTTTCTACCAAACTATCTACCAAGTCTCTATTTAAAAGGTTTTCAGTTTCTCTATCGTAATTTTCTGCGATAGTTTCTTTTACCTTTTTATCAAATTCTTCTCTGGTTTTCACCGCATCTTTTCCGAATACTTTATCGAACAATTCCTGATTGATTTCAGCAGGCTTTGTTCTCTTAATGTCTGATACAGTCAAAATATATTCACCAGAAGCTGCTTCAGCATCTGTTTCATTCTGTCCTAATAATCTTGATTTTGCTTCCGCAGATTTGAAAGTTTTTTCGATATCAAATTTGATTTCATCACCCTTCTTTACACCCACGAATTGTTTTTGAGCTTTTTTCTCTGCATCCTCTATCGGAAGAACAACTTTTTCCTGAACTTCTCCATCAGCAGTACTTAATTTACCTTCTAAAGTATCTTCTGCCTTGCTTTCCTCTACAGATTCAGTGTCACCATGTTGCTTGGTTAAGTTGTCCATGGTTTCTTTCATTACCTTCTCGGTAACTTCGATAACATATTTCTCTACTTTGAATTTATCATCTAATTTGATGTCAAATTCATCTACCAAACCTAAAGTATATTCAAACTCAAAATCTTTTTGGTTATCCCAATCAATTTTAGCTGCATCTTCCTGATTAGGAATTGGCTCACCCAAAATCTTTAAATCATTTTCCTTTATATAGTCAGTTAATGATTTTGACAACATGCTATTGATTTCTTCAACCAATATGCTCTTCCCATATAATTTTTTTATGTAAGAAGCAGGCACCTTTCCAGGACGAAAACCTTTAATATTAGCATTTTTCCTGTACTCTTTGATTTTTTGTTCAACATTAGGTTGATAATCAGCTTCATTTAATATAATTTTAATAGAAGCATTAGTGTTGTCCTTTTTGTTGAGTGTAATGTCCAAAACAATTAAATTTTATAGTGTTATCAATATACAAAAAAACCCTTCACTCCCGTATTACTTTACTGGAACTAAGGGTTTGAGTAGTGTGCGGATGAAGGGACTCGAACCCCCATGCCGTGAGGCGCTAGATCCTAAGTCTAGTGCGTCTACCAATTTCGCCACATCCGCATTCATTAATTTGAAGGGCAAAGGTACGGAAAAATATTTTTACTGCAAGTCGGAGAAATGTTTTTTTATTGGTTATTTTGAATTTTAGTTTTAAAGCATTTATGCAGAATATAGATTTAGAAGAAGAACGTAAAGTCATCCTTAGAGAATACCGGAAACTGCTAAGGAAATCAAAACCATTTTTAAAAGATGGTGATGCTAAATTGATTAAAAAAGCTTTCACAACCTCTATGGAGGCCCATAAGGAAATGAGAAGGAAATCAGGTGAACCCTATATCCTTCATCCTATTGCAGTGGCTACTATTTGTGTTGAAGAAATAGGTCTGGGTACAACTTCCATAATTTCTGCACTTTTGCATGATGTAGTGGAAGATACGGACTGGGAGCTGGAAGATATTGAAAGAGAATTTGGACCAAAAGTAGCCCCAATTATTGATGGCTTAACCAAAATTTCAGGGGTTTTTGATTATGGAACTTCTCAACAAGCGGAAAATTTCAGGAAAATGCTTCTTACTCTTTCTAAAGATGTAAGGGTAATTCTTATCAAACTAGCTGATCGTTTGCATAATATGCGGACTCTGGAAAGCATGCCGAGAAATAAGCAATTGAAAATTGCTTCCGAAACCATTTATCTTTATGCACCATTGGCTCACCGATTAGGACTTTATGCAATAAAGTCAGAACTAGAGGATCTGCATCTAAAATATACCGAGTCAGAGGTTTATCGAGATATTGCTAATAAAATCAATAATACTAAAGCCGCAAGGAAACGCTTTATCAATCATTTCATCTCGCCTATTGAAGGGGAGTTGGATAAATTGAAATGGAACTATTACATAAAAGGAAGACCAAAATCAATTTATTCGATATGGAGTAAAATGAAAAAACAAAACATCCCTTTTGAACAGGTGTACGATTTGTTTGCCATTAGAATTATCATTGATGCCCCTGATGAACATGAAAAAGCAGCTTGTTGGGAAGTTTATTCCATAGTTACTGATTTTTACAAACCTAACCCTGACAGGCTGAGAGATTGGATATCAACCCCAAAAGCGAATGGTTATGAATCATTGCATACTACAGTAATGAGTGATAATGGAAGTTGGGTAGAAGTGCAAATTAGAACGAGCAGAATGGATGAAATAGCTGAAAAAGGCTATGCCGCTCATTGGAAATATAAAGACTATTATACCAAGCCAGAGGAAACTCGATTAGAACAGTGGATTGCAAGGGTTCGTGAAATGTTAGAATCAAATGACACTAATGCAATTGAATTTTTGGATGATTTCCGATCAAATTTATTCTCTGATGAGGTATTTGTATTTACGCCTAAAGGTGAATTAAAAACCTTGCCGAATGGTGCCACTGCTTTGGATTTTGCATTTGATATACACACAGAAGTTGGAGCTAAATGTTTGGGTGCTAAAGTAAATAATAAACTAGTCCCGCTCAATTATGAGCTAAAAAATGGAGATCAGGTGGAAATTTTGACTTCCAATAAACAAAAGCCAAGTGAGGATTGGCTGCGATTTGTGGTCAGCTCTAAAGCTAAATCCAAAATAAAGGATGTATTAAAAGAGGATAAAAAATATGCTGCGGTTGAAGGTAAAGAAATTGTCTATCGAAAGCTGAAGCAAATGAAGATTACACCTTCTGATGAGGTGATTAATAAAATTAGAGCTTATTTTGAAGAGAAAACTCCACTTGATTTATATTATGGAATAGCAACTGGAAAACACGATCCGAAAAACATTAAAAAATTCCAGGATGAAGTGCTGGAAGGTCCCCAGAAAAATAATAAACGCATAAGATCTTCTGCAGATGCCAAATCTTTTGAGCAGGAATTGAAAAAAGCCAAAGGGGAAGACATGTTGTTGATAGGGGAGGATATGGATGTGGTCGATTACGTAATAGCGGCTTGCTGTAATCCGATTCCTGGAGATGAAGTATTCGGTTTTGTAACTGTGAATGAAGGCATTAAAATCCATAGAACTTCTTGCCCTAATGCACCAGAACTGCTTTCCAATCATGGCAATAGAGTGATTAAAGCTAGATGGACTTCCCAGCAGGAAATT
Source organism: Bacteroidota bacterium (assembly GCA_003973485.1). Taxonomy (GTDB): domain Bacteria; phylum Bacteroidota; class Bacteroidia; order Cytophagales; family Cyclobacteriaceae; genus Marivirga. The sequence continues at coordinate 31,180 of QNXU01000132.1, forward strand.
GCTTTTCTAGCTGGATTGCAAATTATTGGAACGGATAGAGTAGGTTTGATCAGCGATGTGACTCAAATTATATCCAGTGAATTGGAAGTAAATATGCAGTCCATTTCCGTTGATACCAAAGACGGGATTTTCGAAGGAAAAATTCACCTTTTTGTACAGAATACTAAGCATTTAGAGCAATTGATAGAAAAATTGAAAGCCGTTCGTGGGATAGTCAAGGTGAACCGCTATGATTAATTGTAGATTTCCTATATTTGCGACTGAAGAAGGGAGATGAATAAATTATGGCATTGAACGAGAAGGTTTATAAAGAAGTAAAACAAATTTTCACGGCTTATTTAGAGAATAAAGGATTGAGAAAAACGCCTGAGCGTTATGCAATTCTTGAGGAAATTTATACCCGAACGGGGCATTTTGATGTGGAATCACTTTACATCAGCATGAAGAATAAAAACTACAGAGTAAGCCGTGCTACTGTTTACAATACTTTGGATTTATTAGTAGAGTGTGACTTGGTGAGCAAGCACCAATTCGGTAGAAACTTAGCTCAGTATGAAAAGTCTTATGGGTACAAACAGCATGATCATGTTATCTGTGCGGAGTGTCATAAGGTGGTGGAGTTTTGTGATCCGAGAATCCAAAATATTAAAACCATGATAGGAGATTTATTGAATTTCAAAATCATGCATCACTCCTTAAATTTATACGGAATTTGTGGAGATTGTCAAGCAAAGCAAAAAGCCGAAGAGCAAGAATAATTTTTTAATAAAGAGATAAAATGGATTACAAAAAAGAAGTCGTTGATAATATTCTTAATTTAGAAATTTCAGGTGACCTAATAGGAGAAAATAATGGACCAGGATTGGTTGAATTATTGAATGATCATATTAATAAAGGCATCACAAAATGCATCATTGACATCTCAGGTGTCCGCTACATGAATAGTAGTGGAATTGGAGTATTGATTACCATTTTAACCAAATTGAGAAATAAGGATGGAGAGGTTGTGTTAATAAACCCATCTGAACAAGTGAAAAAATTATTAGTAATCACCAAGCTTAATAATATTTTCACCATCTACGACACTAAAGAAGAGGCAATTGCGAGCTTGAAATAAGTGGTAGAAGTACTAGAAATAATTAATTCATAAATTTATCAGATTCAGTCTTTATCCTAAAAGGCTGTCATAATTTAAAATCATAAAAAATGAAAATGGATGTTTTGTTGGGTTTGCAATGGGGGGATGAAGGAAAAGGAAAAGTAGTAGATGTTTTAGCGCCCAAATACAATACAGTGGCTAGGTTTCAGGGTGGTCCAAATGCTGGTCATACCTTAGAATTTGATGGTATTAAACATGTGTTGCATCAAATCCCTAGTGGAATATTTAGAAGCTCTATAAAAAATGTAATTGGAAATGGAGTGGTGCTAGACCCTGTTATTTTTAGAAATGAAATCAAAAAATTAGACCCATTTAACATCAATTTCAAGGATAATTTATGGATTTCTAATAAAGCGCAGTTGATATTGCCTACTCATCGTCTTTTGGATGCTGCTTATGAGAAATCAAAAGGAAATGAAAAGATTGGATCTACTTTAAAAGGAATAGGACCTACTTATCAGGATAAAATAGCCCGATTAGGCTTAAGAGTTGGTGATATTTTTTATGATAATTTCAAGGAAAAATACCAGAAATTGGTAGATGCTCATAAAACGATTCTTGAGTTTTATAAACATGATTATGAATTGGAAGAAGCTGAAAAGACATTTTTCGAAGCAATTGAATACCTGAAAACTTTCAATGTTAGCTCAACGGAGTATTTGATCAATAAAGAGTTGAAAGCAGGCAAATCTGTTTTGGCTGAAGGTGCTCAAGGTTCATTATTGGATGTTGATTTTGGTAGTTATCCTTTCGTAACCAGCTCAAATACCATGACTGCTGGGGTCTGCACTGGATTAGGCGTGGCTCCCAATAGTATTCAAAAAGTTTATGGGATATTTAAGGCTTATTGTACGAGAGTAGGCGGTGGACCTTTCCCAACTGAGCTTCATGATGAAAATGGTAAAGAACTACAGAAAGTCGGAAATGAATTTGGAGCTACTACAGGTCGCCCAAGAAGATGCGGATGGTTGGATATTCCTGCACTGAAATATGTAGTAATGATAAACGGAGTGACAGAATTGTTTATGATGAAAGCGGATGTTTTATCTGGTTTTGAAAAGATAAAAGTCTGTACTCAATATGAATTGGAAGATGGCACCATTACAGATGAATTTCCTTATGATATTGTAGATACTGAAGTTAAACCAATCTACGAAGAATTAGAAGGCTGGAATTGTAGTTTAGATAATATTGATTCCTTTGATGCTATGCCTAAGCCATTGAAAGATTATATCACCTACATTGAAGAGAAATTAGGAGTGCCTATCAATTTGGTTTCAGTTGGGCCAGATAGGACTCAAACTATATTGAGATAAATACTAATAATTAATATGTTTTGAATTAGGAAGCTGAGTGATTGGCTTCCTTTTTTTTAATAAATTACTTGTCAAGTAAACTCAAAATTTCCCTTATTTCTTCTTCTGAATAATCAGATTCAGAAATCGATTCTAATTCAAAATGAGTAATGGTCTTTGAGCCTTCTTTGGTTAATTTACTAAATATGACTCCTGAATGGTAAAGCGGGAATATGTTACTCTTGCCACCATATATCTCACTGATAATCCTGTATTTATTGGGTAGTTCCAACTCTTTCAAAAAAAAGACATGGCTTATTAATGGGGTGCTTCCAAAGTCATTTTCTTTTGTGGTTAAAAAATATTGATAGGTTTCCCCGTTGATAGCACTATCCTTCTGATTCATGATTGAATGTGGATCACTACTAAATCTCACTGGTGGAGTGGTATCATGTATCGTCTTTGATTCTGGTTTATATTCATATACAGACTGGTCTCTTATATCTAGAATTTGAATTATGGGTTCTTTGAAAAATTTATTAAGACCAGCACCTGTCCACTGTTGCACAATATAATTTCCAACGAAATCATACTCCATGCTTTCTATTGCACTCTCAATTTGAGATTTATAAGTTAGCTTAAAGTTTGAACTATTATTTATCTGAAATTGAGCAAAGACATAATTCAAATTAAATAAAGTGCAGATTAAGATTGCAAATGAGCTATTAAGCAGTGGTTTTTTAAGAATCATAGTTATGGTTTTATTAATCTAAAGCTATATTATTTTGCTTAGCATACTTTTCAATTTTAGGCAGTCCCACTTTTCTCCTTCTCTTATTAACATTTGCAAAATCTTCAATTTCATTAAGTCTGAAAGAAGCTGATTTTTCATCGTAATAATATTGAGTGCCGTAAATTTGGGGTAAGTCATTGTAAACTTTCAGTCTATCAATGTAAAGAGCATAATTTCTTTTTTCTATTTTATTTTCTAGATAAGCTTTTTCCACTATCTCTTTAAAGCTTTCCATTTCCTCTTTTGAGGAATGCTGAATGGCTAAGAATAGCCCCATATTAGCAAGTTCGCCTATTTCTTTTTTGCTTTTCCAGCCATATTCATTGAGGAAAATGGTCACTTTATGTAAAAGGGTTGAATCAAGAACTTTCATCTCTTTGATCAACTCTTGATCTTCTGATTCAGGATTTACTTGCTGCCTAATTTTCAGGGATTGGATTGTGAGTTCCTCTATTGCTTTTGCTTCTTCTTTAAAATTATTTTCAGATTGATTTTGGGAATAGGAAGGAATTGAAACAATAAAGTAGATTGAAAGGATAAGGATTAAATAGTTTCTCATCTAAATGTAGGTTAATAGTTTAGCAATTTTAAAACGAACTGAGGAAAAGATTAATTATAATCAAAGTAAATTATTTGGACTTTATAACTCACTGTCCAAACTCTCCCCTTCAAATTGAGTATCTAAACTAATGGCATTTAAGCCTTGTTCCTGCAAGTATTTCGTAAAAGCATTCGAATAGCCATGAGTAGAATAAACTGTTTCCGCTTCAGACAATTTTACAGCTTCTAGTAATCCATTCCAGTCGGCATGGTCGGAAAGCACAAATCCTCTATCAGCAGCTTTTCTTCTTCTGGTGCCTCTAAGCATCATCCAGCCAGAGGCAATACCAGTGCTATAAGGCGCTAGTTTTTTCATCCAAGCTGTCCCGATGGAAGCAGGAGTTGCTATCACCAAATTTCCTTGATAATCTTTTTTAGGAATTTCATTCGTGATTTTAAGGGTTTCAGGTAGCTGTAATCCTGTTCTTCTTAGGGCTTCTGTTGCATTTTCTACAGCCCCATGCGTATAGATTTTACCAATTTCTGAATCCACATTTTTCATGATTCGCTGGGCCTTTCCCAAGGCATAGGCAAAAATCACAGAGGTTTTTTCATTTTCTTTATTTTGCTTCCACCATTTATTGATTTCGTTGAAAATCTCAACCTGTGGTTTCCACTGATAAATGGGTAAGCCAAAAGTGGTTTCAGTTACGAATTCATGGCATTTTACAGGTTCGAAGGCTGTAGATAAGCCATCATCTTCTAATTTATAATCTCCAGAAACGACTGCTATTCTCCCTTTAAATTCTAACCTGATTTGTGCAGAACCGGGGATATGGCCTGCAGGGTGGAAGCTGGCTTTAACGCCATTTATATTGATGCTTTTACCGTATTCTGTGGTTTCTATTTGAATATCATCACCCAATCTTTGTCGCATGATATTTTCGGAATGATGGTGTGCTAAATAATGCTGATGCCCTGACCGAGAATGATCAGCGTGAGCATGGGTGATTAAGGCTTTCTTAACTGGTCGCCATGGATCAATGTAAAATTTACCTTCCGGACAGTAAATTCCTTTATTTGTAAATTGTAGAATAGATTCCATGTTGGATTAACTTCAAGCATTAGTCTTTGTTTTGATTTACTTTGGAGATAATTCGGGAGAGTTCTGCTATTTCTTCTTCGGTTAATACTCCGAAAAATTCATCCATTTTTTGCTTAATAATAGGTTCTATTCGGTCAATTAATTTAGCCCCTTCACTATTGATTGAAATCGCAGAATTCCTCTTATCATCTGCTTGACGTGCTCTATTAATTAATCTTTTTTCTACTAATCTTTGTACTATGCGAGATATGTCAGGAACATTTTCTCTTAAATGGCTTTTAACCATATTCAAATTCATAGGCTTTCCTGCATTATCATTGAGGATGGCTAGTACTTCATATTGCTGACGTGTTATGCCAAATGTCTTCATTTCTTTCGAGATATTGTAAGACAATTTCTGTTGGCAATTCAGCAGTATGGAAAATGTTTCGCCTATTAATGGATTTGAATTGTTTTTATCCTTCTTACTCTGCATTCCTTTGATTCGATTAATATTAATTAATCTTCGATTAACTTATCAAAAGTAAGGATTAAAATCTATATTCCGAAGATTATATTCGACAAAACCTTACATTTCATCTCAGTTTCTTCCCATTCTTTTTCAGCTTTCGAATCTTCCGTAATCCCAGCCCCAGCATAAAAGGTAACAGATTGGTTATTGATTTGGCAACATCTTAGATTTACAAACAAATGACTTAAGCCATCCATGTGAACTGGCCCTAAAAACCCACTAAAGTAGCTTCGGTTATGTTTTTCTTCATTAGTTAAGAAATTTAAGGCAGGTTCTTTTGGCATCCCACAAACTGCAGAGGTAGGGTGCAATAACTTAAGCATAACAGAACCTAATTCAGGGAAATTAACAGATTCAGTATGTACTTTGAATGTAGTTTTTAGATGTAAAAGATTCCCAGCTTGAACAGTTTTAGGGCCAATTTCATCAAAGTCTCTCAATCTAATTTTCTTAAAACAATTGATTACGTATCGTGAAACATAAGCTTGCTCTTCAATTTCTTTCTGAGTCCAGGTAGTTTCTGCAATGCTTTTTTCTGACTTTGCTTGCGTACCAGCTAAAGCCATTGTTTTAAAATATTCTCCCCTCTTATCTTCAATTAAGGTTTCTGGACTTGCACCAAACCATAATCCAGTTTTGGCAGAGTATGTTAAGTTAACAAATGCGTTAGGATACTTTTCACAAGCATTAATAAAAGCCTGTCCTAAATTAATATCATTTTTGCTTTCAATGTTTTTGATTTTGGAAGGTACAACCTTATAAAATTCTTCTCTTTTTATAAGTTGAATTCCTTTTTCCACCATCGCGATATAATCGGAAGCTAAAGTCGATTTATTATTTAATCCTTTTTCTAATAAAGTGAAATCAAAATCGGTGTTTGTATTTTCAATTTTCTTCTCGATTTCATCACTGGGAGATTTTTGCCATTCCAACGAATGTGATTGATTACTCCTTTTGTTTTCTCTGTTAAGATTGATTTCTGCTATTATCTCTGCTTCAAAATGTACGATTTTATCTTCTTCTGTTTGAAAAGGATGAAGTAAAAAACCAGAAGAAAGGTCTTCTAAATTAAAATCATCAATGGCCTTACCTCCTGATAAATCACACAGAATCTGTAATTTTGAGTCATTTGGAAGTCTGTAGATAGCAAGTGCAGCGCTATGTTGTTGTGCAAATGCTAAAAGTTTATTGAGATGAGCCTCAGCGGTTAGCTGAGTATGTTTTATATCTTGAGTTTCTTTTTCCAAAATTATTTCTTCACTACTGCCATTGTAATACGACTTACACATATCAATTGTTCACGCTCGTTCTTAATTTCTATTTGCCAAACTTGTGTGGTTCTCCCTACATGAACCGGAGTGGTTTTTCCATAAACCCATCCTTCTTTAATTCCTCGTATGTGGTTGGCATTGATTTCTAATCCAACGCAATAAAATTTATCTGGGTCAACCATTAGCATAGCTGCTACACTGCCTAAAGTTTCCGCTAAAACCACCGAAGCACCACCGTGCAACAGGCCATAAGGCTGATGGGTTCTTTTATCTACTGGCATTTTTGCAATTAAATAATTATCCCCAATTTCTGTAAAGCTCATGCCTAACACCTCAGAAATCGTATTTTTGCCCAATTTATTGAGCTCTTCTACGCTTGGTTTTTGAAGAAATTTCCTATCCATAGTAATTGCACTAAATCTGTTTTGTAATTTCGAGCCGAAAATTACGGATTCACATTCAATTTTGAACAATATTTCTTGAAATTGATTGATTTTGAAAAATTGATATGGTCAAAGATATATACATAGTGCGCCACGGGCAGACGGATTACAACCTTAAAGGAATTGTCCAGGGCAGTGGAGTGGATGCTTCTTTAAACGATAATGGAAGAAAACAAGCCGTTGATTTTTTTAATGCTTATGGCGATTTTCCTTTTGATAAATTGTATGTATCTAATTTAAAAAGGACGCAAGAATCAGTTCAGGGTTTTATTGACAAAGGTCTGCCTTATGAAAAACTTTCTGGATTGAATGAAATCAGTTGGGGAACTAGAGAAGGACAGCCTTTTACGCCAGAAGAAAATAAATATTACTTTGCCATGCTGGATAGATGGAAGCAAGGGGAAACTTCCTTGCCCGTTGAAGGTGGTGAATCTCCTGATCAGGTTGCCATGCGGCAGTTGGATGCCATGAAATATATCATGAGCAGAGAGGATGAACAAAAAGTTTTGATTTGCATGCACGGCAGAGCCATGAGAATTCTGCTGGCTCAGTTATTCAATTATCCGCTTTACGATATGGATATCTTTGAGCATTCAAATTTAGCTTTATATCATATCAGAGCCACGAAGAATATGTTTCAGTTGGTGAAGTATAATGATAAGGGGCATTTGAGTGGGGATTTTTAAAAGATTTAATATCTCTAGAGGTAATGTTTTCTGCTTTCATTTTTCTTTCCTTCTTTTTGCTGCTATATAACAAGATTGACCGAAGGCGTCTTTGACGCGAAAAATGTCTCGCAAAGCCGCGAAGTCGCAAAGTTTTCGCAAAGGAAAATTTTTGTCATGTTCTTTGAAGTTCAGTTTAAAGACCGCGAATACTTGAAAAAAAGAAACAAAAATTCAAGACAAAACTTCCGTCCACAAGCCCCCGCTGGCCCGCTGTTTTGTCCTCCATCCCGCACGCACGGAATAACTTAAATCAAAATTTACAAAACTGTTAATTTGAGCAAGCTAATAAACCAACAAACCTCCAATAAATATCAAACTACCCAAAAGCAAAGCAAATAGACTGTAAGGCAAAATATCCTTTGCTTTCAATTGTGTAATGCCTAGAAGTGGTAAAGCCCAGAATGGCTGTAACATATTGGTAATTTGATCGCCATAAGATAATGCCATTACAATTTTCGGAATAGGAATATTTAAAGCTTGTGCCGCTTCAACCACTATTGGTCCTTGCACAGCCCATTGTCCGCCACCTGATGGGACGAAAAAGTTAACCAAACCTGCACTGAAAAATGTTAAAATTGGGAATGATGTGGCTGTAGAAATGGAAACAAAAAAATCAGAAATTAATATCACCAATCCTGAATATTTCATAATACCCATTATTCCAGAGTATAGAGGAAACTGAATTACGATTCCACTCACGCCCTGAATACCAGAATTCACAGCTGCCATAAATTTCGCCAGGCTGCCATGCAATAAAATCCCAAAAGTAAGGAATAAGAAATTGACAAAGTTCAAATCCATAAAAGCCTGATTGGATTGCCATTTATCCACTGCAAACAGGATTGCACTTAAGAGCATGACTCCTCCTAATGCATAAGCTATCCAAGTCTTATTTTCACTGTCATTTGGTTGGATTTCTTCAACTTTTTCTTCTTTTTGAGTTAGTATTGATTGATAATCAGAGTTTGACTTGAAATATTTTCCTAGTATGTAGAACAAACTTGGGACAGCAATCAAAAGCACAATACTTATGACAATATTCATGGTAGAAAATAGCGTTTCAGAAATGCTGATTACGCCTATTTTATCTACTAAAAAATGTTTTGCTTCTGCCACTTTCAAGGGTGCTGATGCTGAAAGTCCACCATGCCAAACCATCATACCGGAATAACCTGCTGCCCCTAATATTCCATAATTGAAGGCTTTGTTTTGAGCAGTGAAATTTTCCCCAATCCTTCTACTAAGAATGGCACCAAAAACCAGACATAATCCCCAGTTCAGAAAACTCATGATAATGGTGAAAAAACTGATTAAAAATCCTGCTTGAGCAGTATTTTTTGGGATAGAGGCTATTTTGTGAATGATTTTGGAAAAGAAAGGAGTTAAGGCTAGCGTATGACCTAAAAGCAAAATGAGCACCATTTGCATGGTGAAAGCCAATAACTCCCAAAAACCAGTTTGCCAATAACCTAAAATGCTTTGAGATTGCTTGAAAATACTTCCTTCTTGCTCTGTAAAAATTAAAGCGAGTAAAAAGGTAATCCCGCTTAAAAGAATGGCGATTACAAAAGGAGAGGGAAGAAATCTTTCTACTAATTTGATGTATTGCCTTGAGAATGACATTTTTTAATTACGAATTATCAATTAAGAATTACGAAATATTTTAGCTCACAAAGTACAAAAGAAAATTTCCGAATTATATACTTCAAGAATTTTTGTTGCTGTTTCCGGTCGGACCTTCGGTACTGACCTAATTTCCTCTTCTCGGATATTTAGGTTTACATCCATCACCCCTTCATCCCAGATCTAACTATAAACTTGAGAGAATCAAGCTTAAGAATCAGGATATTTATACTATTTTAATTGGGACAAAAACTCCAAAGTATCCACTCCATCTGCATAATCCCAAAGTTCGGGCTGTTGGGCTTTTCCAGGTTCAATTTCAGCACCTTTTTTTACCACGCATTGGATTTGCTCTTCCTGTTTTGATAATTTATCTTCTAGCTCTTTTTCATTTTTGTAAAATTCATAAAACAATACTGAAATAGGAGAGACCAATGCATCATCTTCTTTCATCAAGAAAAAACCTGAATCCAAATGCGGTTCTTCATTTACTAGATATATGGACTTATTGTAATCGTAATTATTCACCCATTTGTGGTGATCGGCTACCCACTTAAAATCTTCCAAAGCTTTAATGAAAGGTGAAAAGTCAAAACCGGCAGGCACTAAAAGCTTACTAACGTTTCTACATCCCAATCCGTAATATTGGAAAATATCTTTTCCTAATTCTTGAATTTCTTCCTCCGATTCTTTGCCAGTGAGAACTGCTACTGAACTTCTGTTTTTTCGAATAATATTAGGATACTTCCCAAAGTATTGCTCAAAATATCTTGCGGAATTATTACTTCCTGTTGCAATAACTCCATCGAATCCACCAATAGTTTCTTGGGTAAGTTCGATTCTATTTTCGAATGAAGGTTCAATTTCTAAAAGCAATTTGACCACTTCCTTTAAAAGGTAAGGGTCTTGGGAACTTAATTTTGCAATCACTTTATGTCCAGAAATCAACACGGATAAAAAATCATGAAAGCCCACTAGTGGGATATTTCCAGCCATGATGACGGCAACTTTTTTATCGCTCTTTTCCGCTAAATCATATTCAGAAATCCACTTCTCCAATTTATCAGCATCGAGCATTTTTCCCAATGCTTTTACAGCATGTACAACATTTTCTCGGGTGAACCAATTATTATAGGCTGTGGCACGAAAATACCACTCATCTAATTCTTGCTCACTAAGGTTCCTTAATTGATTGCCTAATTCCTTAAAGGCATCTAATCTTTGCTGTAAATGCATGAAATACGAAAGGTTTGAAAATTGAAATGCAAAATTAAGCTTTTTAGGTCAGAATTGAAAGCCCCCTTGCCCCCAAAGGGGGGATTTGGATTGTGCTATTTTGCTAGCAGGATTCATTTAATCACTGATTTTGCCTAACCGAGGAATTAGTACACTAATGAGGTAAATAGAACTCTATTCATCATTCTTATTGGTAGTCTTCTCATGTATCATTGAGAGTTGATTTGCTATGCTTTCAATTACTAAATTTCAACTAATGGACTCATCCAAAAGATAAAAGTCAATAAATTCCCTAACGCATCCTTGGCCTCCTTTGGTTTGTAAAACCAAATCCACGGTTTCTTTCACTTTTAAAACCGCATCTGCAGGACAAGCAGAAAAACCTACTGCTTTCATTACTGCTAAATCGTTGATATCATCACCGATAATAGCGACTTCGGATAATTTAATTTCTAATTTCTCGCACCAATCTACTAGAATATCCAATTTTGGATCACCCCCTACATATAGATGCTTTATATTCAGCATTTCGGCACGGACTTTTACCATTTGGATTTTATGAGCGGAAGAAATTATACCGGCTTGAATCCCAAAGCGTTCGAGTGCTTTGATTGCCATGCCATCCTTTGCATTGTACTTTTTGAATTGGTCTCCGCTTTCGGTAAAAAACATTCCTGCATCAGTCATCACGCCATCCACATCCAAAATCAAAAGTTTAATGTTTTTTAATTTAGATTTATCAACAAACATAGGTCTGCACAGCATATTGGCATAATCTAGTTCATTTTCAGCACAGAAAAGCTTGAAATCTCCCAATGATAGTTGATCTAATCTGTGAATATTGAAGTCAGTGAAAAAATCGGCTAGGGATTTATTTTCTCTAGCTAAAAATGCTTCAATGTTTCTTTTTAATAAATCCATTTTTCAATTTTAGTTGATAGCATAAAAGTAGCAATTCTTATTTGCTTTCTTTTTATATCTAGAAATAGTATTCAATTTTCAATCCCTAAGATTCCAACTTTCAATAATCTTCTCTTCTGAAATACCACCTAAAAATAACTGATACTGACGAATTAATTGAGCTTTATACATGGCGCTACCCGGAATGAATTCGATATTATTTTCCTCGCAATAAGATTTCAAATAATTAGGTTGATTGTCTTTTTCAGGCATATTATGACTAAAAAGCATTTTACAATTCTCTAATAATTCCGCAAAACCT
>QNXU01000268.1 GCA_003973485.1 Bacteroidota bacterium
GCTATACTCATCTGGAGTAATATTCTTTTCCTCTAAACTGATTTGAAAACTATCTTCTTTCTTTTTAACTGAAGTAACCTTGAAATATTCGAGAATGCCCTCTGGCAAAAACAACTCAATTAAGCTCTGATCCACTTTGTCTTTTTTTTGACAAAGTTAATTCTTCAATCCTAAATCCCCAGAATTATTGCTTGATCCCAATAATTCTGGGGATTTAGAATTGAAAAGTTAAATTTCAAGTATAATCTTCCCAATATGTTCACTGCTTTCCATCAACTCATGGGCTTTGGAAACTTCTGCCAGTGGAAAGGTTTTGAAAATAACAGGTTTGATTTCTCCTGTTTCTATTTTAGGCCAGATATACTTTTTAAGATTTTCAGCTATTGCTCCTTTAAACTCAGGAGATCTTGCCCTTAAAGTTGATCCCGTTATGGTTAATCTTTTCACCATTATTTTTTTCATATTGATGATGGATTCCGCATTTTTCATTGCATTGATAATTACTAATCTTCCTTCAGGATTTAAAATGTTAATGTTTTTGGCGGTATAGTCTCCTCCCACCATATCCAAAATGACATCTACTTCTTCCTTTTTATCTTTTAGGTATTTTTCGAAATCTTGCTCTTTATAATTGATGGCTAAATCAGCTTCAAGTTTAATGGCATAATCACATTTTTCTTGAGTTCCAGCTGTGGTAAAAACTTTTCCGCCCATACTTTTCACCATTTGAATAGCCGTTACCCCTATGCCTGATGTTCCTCCGTGCACTAAAAAGCTTTCGCCTTTTTGAAAATTTCCTCTATCAAAAACATTAGACCAAACTGTGAAAAAAGTTTCTGGAAGTGAGGCCGCTTCTACAAAATTCAATCCCTTAGGAATCGGTAAACATTGCATTGCTGGAGCAGTAACTTCAGAAGCATAACCACCGCCAGCAACCAAAGCGCAAACCTTATCTCCCGCTTGCCATTGCTTTACATCCTGACCTACTTCCTTTATAATTCCTGCCACTTCCAATCCCGGAATATCATCAGGGGCGCCTTCCGGAGCTGGATACCCTCCCATTCTTTGGAAAACATCAGGTCGATTTACACCCGAAGCTTTTACATCTATTAAAACTTCACTTGCTTTAGGCTTAGGACTTTCTCTTTCTTCAACTTGAAGGACTTCTGGCCCGCCTGGTTTTTTGATTATGATTGCTTGCATGTTTTTTTAGTTTTTAGTCGTAAATTTTTAATACAATGTACTCAGAATAGATTACAAAGATGGCTAACATTATATTTCAACCTTATTTATAATTTTTTCACTCTATTTCTGGATCTGTGATAATGACCTTGTGTAGCAGAAATTAACAATTATCTGCTAACCAATTCCCCCCTTGGGGGTTAGGGGGCTTTAGAAAGGATACCCAATCCCAAAATTCCAATTGATATTTTCTTGCCTCCAGCTTTTCTTGCCTATTTCAAAACTATCTTGCCATTGGAAACCATTATTAGTGGGCTTACGAAGTGGTGTGGCCACATCAAGTCGAATGACAAAAAATTCAATATCCACCCTTAACCCAATGCCCGAACCTATTGCAATCTCATTAATCCAATTTGAGGTGAATTTACCATCTCTACCATCTGCATTTTTTAGCCATACATTTCCTGCATCTGTGAAAACAGCCCCTTTCAAAAAGGAAATCAATGGGAAGCGATATTCTACATTGGCTTCAATTTTAATATCTCCTGCTTGATCAAAAAATCCTGTTCCAGCTGTTGAGTCTGGGCTTTGATAATTACCTGGCCCTAAACTTCTGATACGAAAAGCCCGAACCGAATTGGGGCCACCAGAAAAATACTGTTTGGAATAAGGGAGACTGACCGAATTGCCATAAGGCAAGCCAATACCCGCAAATACTCGACTGACCAAGCGGCTTTCTTTTCCTATATTTTGATAATTTCGTAGGTCAAAATCAAAGCGAGAAAACTGTGTATAGCTTTGCCCCCAGAATTTTTTATCATCTCCATTTACACCTCCAATATTTTGAGCCAAAGCCAAAGCATTTCCAGCAAAATCAGCACTGAAGGCAAAATAAAAGCGATTACTTTTTATATTCCTAACCAGCTGACTCCATTGAAAATTATAGGATAACCCAGGGATGAATTGCTGTTCAAAACTTCTCGCTAAAAAAGGATTAGCTTTTTTTAGCTTTTCAAAAGCTTCACTTTCGTTTCCTACACTAATATAGTTGATGGAAACAGGGTTTAAATTGTGTGTCACAAAAATATTGGGATTCCATTCGAAACCATAAACAGCTAAAAAGGAATTGAGATTGAACCACTGAGAACGGTTTAGCAAATCATAAGATAATTTGAATTTTGTTTTGGGGATAGAATATCGGAATTTTTCCTCTATTGGAAAAGGAGTTACCATTCTAGGAATTATTAATTCTGCAGCCACCCCTGTTTCAATACTATTAAGACCTGCGTTAATCTCTCTTCCATTCAATTGTGCTTCATAGCCAACTTTGGTGGATAACCTAAGTGCCTCACCTCCTTTGAATAAATTTCTATTAAGATACTCAAAATTCAAATTAGGCCCCACAAAGTTATTGGATTTACTGACCGCTTGTAATTCCGAACGAAAAGAGCGTTTATTTAAAGGAGACAGGTAAATATTAGCTGTTAGTTGTCCATTCCCATTTTCGAAAGTACTATCTTCTTGATATCGAATGTTGACAAAGCGATACGTTTTCAAGGAATTTAGTCTCTTATTTGTATATCTTTCGCTTTCCGAATTGTAATAATTGCCTTCCTTGATAAATAGGTAGGGATAAAGCCTGTCAGGACGGAAAAAAATCTCTGATTGTATAAACTCAACCTCATTTAAAACTGTAGTGTCGGCTTCACTAGCACCTTCGGATGTGTCTAGAGAATATTTAGGGAATACATGGATTTCTTTAATTTTAAAAGGAACCAGCGCAAGTCCAGAGGCATTGTCTTTTATACGAAGTTCCATGATAGCTTCATTCTCTTTTTTTGTGCTTAGTGTATCGGCTTCAAATATTAAATTGTTAGATGAAAAATAGTAATAGCCTTGCTTTTTAAGATAATCAGCTATTTCGGTTCTAGTTTCTTTTAACTTTTGAAGAGAAAAAGCTTCATTTTTTTTAATCGGCATTTCTTCTTCCAAATAATTTAAAATAAGACTGTCTACCTTTTGTTCGCCAACTTTTTTATAATGAACGGAATCAATATGTAATCTTTTTCCTGAACTTATTTCAAATTCGATATATCCTGTCCTCTTCTTTTCAACAATTTCATACTTAATCTCACTATTGAAATAACCTAAATTTTCCATTCGGTTTTTCATTAGCTTCTGCACACTATTAATATTGACTTGGTCTAGCAATACTGCTTCTTCTCCTATGCGTTTATTTACCCATTTGGCATAAAAACCAGCTTTTTCTTTCTTTACTTTTTGATTTGCCCATAAGCCTAATCGCATGCCGGCAAGTTTTTCATTTGGCTTGGGCCTATTTACTTCCTCCAAATCTCGTTCTAATTCTTTTTTATATTTAGAACTTTCGATCTCCTTTAATTTGAGTTTTCCTCCTTCATATAACCTCTCCCCTTGCTGCAAATGTTTGGTGGTATTGCAAGAGAAAAAAGCACCTCCTAAAAGACTGATTAACGCGATATGTATAAAAAACTTTCTCACTCTTCGTCCTCTTCTGTTTTTTGCCACAGCTCATTAAATTTCTCAAATTCTTTGCTGAATTGAATGGATATTCCTGTAACCACTACCTGTCCTTCAAGCAAACCTTCATATTCATTTTTTCTATAACCTCTTAGCTTATATCGCCCGTCTTCAGTCAATAAATATTCGACCATAATGTTACCAATGATGTCGGTGGCTTGCTGCTGAGTTCTTTGCTGCCCTTCCAAATCAACTTGGCTACCCACTTCCACTCTAAAGCGGTCATTAAATAAGCTTTTGCTTAGGCTTACATCTAGTTGCGTTCTGTCCTCTGCCGTTCCACTCTGGTAATCTTCATAAGAATTTAAGTCTAGATTTAGATTTACGCCTTTCACATATTGATTACTTAATTTATTAAGCTGATTACTTAAAATTTGACTAGCGCTATTTCTTGCAATGGATTCTGAATTTGGTCCACCATTGCTACTTCCACTAGGGAAAAATTGATTCAATACCAATAAAGAAAAAACTTGTTTATTCAATCTGGTTTCATTGGAATTAATGGATTGAACTTGTTGGTAAATATTGCCACCTAAGGCTCCACGGCTTTGTTGTGGCATATCTAAGCCAAAGGAAATTTCGGGTTTGCTTAAATCTCCGCCAACAAAAAGTTGAACCAAAAATGGCAGTTTTTGGCGATATTGTGTTTTTACTGTGGAAGAAGCGGAAGAAATTTGGTCTTCCATTAAAGTATTAACTGGGGCTTCTGTTTTATATAAAGCCGTAATATCCATAGTAGCTTCATAAGGGTCGCCTGACCAGCTAATTCTTGAACCCGATTGAATTTCAAATTTACGTTTGACTAAATCGTATAAACTTAATTGGTAATATCCCTCATTTACTTCAACATTACCATTTAAACTGATAGCTCCGTTTTTTCTTAAAATAAAATTCAAGTCCGTATCTCCAGAAACCGTTAAATAATCTCCTCTTCGCTCATCTACTATCACTTTAAATTTAGCGTTTTTATCGGTATTGATAATTGCATTCAATTCCATTCCGTTAATATCAGCACTTCTTTTTAGTTCTGATTCTGAGGAAGGAATAGTATCAGAAGCTTCATAAGGCTTTTTGAAATAAACAATTCCTTCTTGTTCTACCACATCAACTTGGCTTTCAGGAATGATATAAACCAAATCCGTATTTTCATTTAAGCCTACTTTTGCCTGAACTCTTGGTTGATTCAGATTCCCTTTCAGATCAATATCTGCACTGAAAAAAGCGTTTCCGAAAAATAAATCGCTATTATCTTTAGTAGTATTAAGCAATTGAAAATTATTAGCGGTCAACCTTAAATCGAATCTCGGATTCAGCAAGTCTTCCGTACTAACTTGACCATTGAGCTGCATTTTGCTATTCTGTTCATCCAATAGGGTGAAATTATTCAGTTGAATTTTCTCATTTTTTAGATTGATTTCTTCATTTGGTAATTTATAAGCCATATTTAAATAGGGAAAGAAAAGGGAAGCATCCTGAAAATTCAATTTTCCATCATAAACAAAATCTTCTATGTTTCCACGGAAGTTAAAATGACCAGCCAAATTACCACTAGCTTCTTGAATCAAGCCTTCTGAAAAAGTAGTTAAAAAAGGTAAGGATACGCTGTCCATATCCAGTTCAAAATCGAACTCAGGGATTTCGGGATTATTATCGAACCATCCATTGCTTCTTAAACTTACTTCACCTTTAGAAGCTAAATTAAATGTATAGCGGTTATCGGATTCTTGTGATGCGTCTAGACTTAGATTACCTACATCCTCATTAAAAATATTTAGACTATCGATATTCATTGAAGCAGAAAAAGCCATTAGATTTTCTAGGTTTTCCAATTCAATTCCACCTTTTATAATTCCCTTTACTGGACTTTCTTCTGCATTAATAATAGCAAAGAAATTCTCGATTCTAAAGTTTTCAAAATTCAATTGGAGAGAATTAAGATTATCTTCTAAAGCTGTTTTTATTTCAAAAAGCTGTTTATTTCGCTCAAAAACCATGTTTTCAATCTGAATATTGGCAGTATCAAAGTAAAGCCTATTTTCAGGTTGCATATTCCAATTTTCAGCATTCAGAATTAAATTTTCAGGCTTTAATGACCAAAAAAGTGAATCTCCTTTTCTTTCTGCAACAGCATCGACATGGAATAAGCTATCTGCCGTTGCATCTTTCATAAACAAATTAAACAAAGCCTTTTTAGGTGTGATATCTGCTCTTAAAATGGTAGGATAGATATTCAAATCACCTGAGGTAATCCGCTGAAAATTTGAATTGATATGGAATTCATCTTCTGTATTATTTATACTCAAACTCAAACTATCCAAATCAATATCCTCATAATGGAGAGACGGAATGTTTAGCTGAAAATCAACGACTTCATTTTCACTTTTATAATTACCAGCCGCATTTATTGGTTTAAAACTGATGTTTAAGGGAAGAAAATCTAATAGGTTTTGGCTTTCCTCAGCCTTCAGGGAAAAAGCAATTTTCATAGGTCGATTGGTAGTATCCACCTTAAAGATTTTAGCTTTTTGCAACTTTGCAGCATCTAAATCAGCAAGTGCTAATTCTTCAAATCTGTGATTCATATTGAGGTCAAAAGCAATATTCTCCCATTTCAATTTAACACTAGCACTATCTTGTGCATTAAAGGCAATTAAGCTTAGAGGTGTGAAATATATCGTTTGGTTTGGACTAGTTAATTTGGTCTCTGACAGCTTTGCATCTATCGATTGATGAAGGCTGTCCATTTCTAATTTTACTTCGGCATTAGTAGCTGCCCAAACGGCACTATCTGAAATATTAAGCGCCAATAAATCAAGTTGTTTAATATCCGCTTTCAATTTGATTTTCTGCTGAAGGGAATCAATATTTCCTGAGGCTGACAAATCAAAATCCGCTATGGAATCAGAATAATTACTGCTGAAATCCAGCTGATTTTTTACCAAAGAAGCAGTCATATTGATTGAATCAAACTCATTCGACATATAGCTGAAATTTCGAATACTGACTTCTGCTTTTGTATCCATTTCAGAAGGCTTTAAACCTTTTCCATCTATAGCAATGTCAATATTAGCGGTGTTGAAATTAAGACTGTCTTGCAACCATCTAGCTAATTCCAAATCCGTTAATTTTATATCCGCTTGATAGCTTTCGGGCTGGTTGGAATCGAAATTTCCTTTGACTTTTACTCGAGTAATATCATCCAGTTTGGCTGATAAATCGGCAATTATTTTTCCTTTATTATAATTGCCTTTTCCGCTCAAATTTACTTTTTGCGGATAATAATCTGGATAATCTTTCGGCATGAAATATGGAAAATCGGATACATTACTTTTTAGCTCTAAGTTTTCAAAAGAAGCCATAAGCTTTTCACCATCTTGCCAGTTTTTTAGCTTGGCATTTAAGGCAACAGAAGTTTTTTTACCATACAGCAATCGGAATTGTTGCAATTCAACATCCTTGTCATCTCCCTTGATTTTTCCGTAAAGCTTGGCAGGATATTTTGAAAGTGCCAATAAACTGCTGTCCTCTTTCAGCTCAGGAGAAAAATAGAAAGCGTCTTTTATATTCAGAGTTGTTGGCAGTTTAAAATCCAACTTGAATTGTGATTTATAAAAGCTACCGGCAAATAATGAATCGACAGAGGCAAAATCAATGCTTGCCTCAGTTTGCAAAATTGAGTTTGTGGTTTCTACTTTTAGATTCTCCAAAGAAGCTGAATTGGCATTGAAATTTACTCCACCACTTAGTTCTTTTAATTCAAAATTTTTGCTTTCTCTAGCAGAGAAACTTAAATTTTCAATGCCTAAATCCTCTGATAAATATTGAGCATTTTCAAGTTTGAGCTTAATATCTTGAAACTGCATATCATCAGGATTGAAACCTTCAGTTTCTTTAATTTTTCCCGTTGATTTTATGTACAAATCAGTTAAATCAAAATTGAAAGTGTTGAGCTTTATTGTATAATCTGGAAATTCAAAAGGAGGTGGATTACTATTGCTTTCTTCTTGAGTGGAATCCGATGATATTGGTAATCGCATTCTAAAATGGCTGATTTTATTATTGAAATTATCCAGGTCAATTTCATTTTTGGTTAAATCCACTTTGGCATTTCGGATATCCAATAAATTGATAAGCGAAGACATTTGCAGACTGTCAAAAGGGGTTTCGTATTTTAAATCAATGTCATTCAAGCTTAGCTTTTGGACGTTAATTTTGGGTAAAATGCTTTCAGTAGTGTCTTCTTCTGAAGGAGGGAAAGCTAAACCTTGTGAATAGTTTGCTTTCACATTTTGCAGGACAAATTCTTCAATATCAAAATGCAAACTATCCAAATCAAATGTGTTTAAAGAAAGCTCGAGTTCTCCTAGCTTTAAATTAGTATTCATTTCCACGCTAATATCCTGAAAGCTTAAATCAATATTTTCCAAAAGGATATGGCGCACATTGATAGTGTTGGAGGAAGTAGTATCGGTTTCTTTTTCGGTACTCGTAGAATCAGCATTTGCAAAAACATCAATCAAAAACTGAAAATTGTAACTGCTATCTGCTGAATTATTATGGACTGCTCCCTTAATTCCTTTTAGCTCTAGGTTTTTCACATCCACATTTCCATCTAAAAGTGGTTTCCATGCTACATCTGCTAAAATGGAATTGGCATAAATTAAGGTATCTTGATTGCTATCTTCCGCATAAAGCCCTTCAATCTGCGCTGCTCCAAGGAAAGTGATATAAAGGCGATCGATTTCAAATTTGGTCTGCGTTTTCTCGCTTACAAAATTGGTGGCATAATTGGTAATTTTTTGTTGTACAACAGGCAATCTTAAGGAAAGTATAAAGATTACTAAGAGCAATAAAATGCTCCCTAAAATATACAATATGATTTTTCCTGTTTTCTTCAATCTAAAAGTAAAAATACAATTTTAGTCAGTAATCCGACCTTATCCTAACGGAAGATGTGGGGATAGGATATTGTTTTGGGGTTTTGGATAAAGATTTTCTAAAAATAGAAATCAATGATATATATATAACTTCTTAATTCAAATACTTACCACTTTTAGGCAAAAATAGACCCAATTATTTATGAGCATTATATTGCCTAATACGAAATAAAAGAATGTATTTTAGTACCTATTCAACAAAGATTCATAAGGAATTTTCAATTTCTCATGGAGGTTTCTAATCATTTTAAGCGTTAATTTTCTTTTTCGACTTAAAATTTCTGAGGCACGGCTTTTATACCCTATGATTTCAGCCAAATCCTTATTTTTCATGCCCATTTGTTCCATTCTAAATTTAATGGCTTCAATTGGATCAGGAGCTTCAATTGGATAATGCTCATCTTCATATTTTTCAATCAAAATTGAAAGCACTTCCGCTTCATCACCCTCATGTGTATCTGCCGGTGCATGAAATATTTCCTCAAGCCTTTTTAATGCTTGATTATATTCAACTTCATTTTTTATTACTTTGATTTGCATATCAAATTGTATTTGCATCAATTTTATCGTAATCCGAATGTGTTCCAATGAATCTGATAAATACCCATTGTCTTTCATAGTTGATATCAACGACCAACCTATACTTATTACCACATATATCAAAAACTACTCTACCTCCTTTTAGTATGCTTGACTTTGCGTATTCATTTTTAATATCCGTTGGGTTGTTCCAAAGAGCTTTAGACGCCTCTTTATACCAAGTTTTTAATTGCTCCTCTGTTTCAGCATGCTCTTCCCAGAACTCACGAAGAATCTTTTTAGCGATAACTCTCATTGCTTAAACTACTTACTACAAAGCTAAACAAAAAGTTCCCAAACCGGGAATTTTGTTGCTGTTTTTTAACATTTCAGAATTTCATTTTAATCGACTTTTTATGGTCAAGCAAGGTAATACTATCAGCCTAAGCAAGTATTTTCCCCCACTTTTCTTAACTTCACTTCAAAACAAAAAATCATGGATTTAGGGGTAAATATAATCGGAGCATATCATTCTTCATTTGGTAAATTAGAAGGCGAGACTTTATACACGCTTTATGAAAAAGCAGCTAAAGGCGCTTTGCAAGATGCGGAAATTGAGGCAAAAGCCATTGATGGCGTGTTTGTAGGAAATTACAGTGGCGGAGCTTTCAATCAGCAGGAAAATATAGCTTCTTATGGTGTAAACGCTATTCCTGAATTACGTCACAAGCCGATGTACAGAACCGAAACAGCTTGTTCATCTGGTTCTTCTGCCATTCACATGGCTATTATGGCGATAAAATCAGGCATGATGAAGCGTGTTTTAGTGGTCGGATTAGAGAAAATGACAGATTTGGATATGGCTGGAGTAACTGAAGCTTTAGCCTTGGCAACTTACTGGCCCGAAGAAGGTATCAAATCTGTAACCGCTCCTTGCATGTTTGCAGATTTGGCTAAAGGTTGGATGAAAAAATACAATTATTCTGAAGAACAACTCCGACCTTGGCTAGCCCAAATTTCTGCAAAAGCCTATACGAATGCTTCAGAAAATCCATTAGCCCAATTGCAAAAACCTAAATCAGCAGAAGAAATACTGTCATTGCCCGATGAAAAGAATCCGATGATATATAAGCCACTTAGATTACATGATTGCTCCTTAGTTTCTGATGGTTCTGCGGCTTTAGTGCTGGAAGATGCCAGTTTATGTAGTGGGAAATCTGTTGCCATCAAAAGTTTCTATAGTGCAGCAGATTATTTGGATAGTTTCGGAAAAAATAAATCAGATTATTTTTTGGAAGGCGCAGCTTATGCAGTGGATAAAGCCTTAAAAGGAGCCGGTCTAAAAATCGAAGATATCAGCTTGGCAGAAGTACATGATTGCTTTACCATAACAGAGCTATTATTATATAGCGCAATGGGAATCGCTCCTGCTGGGCGCGAGTTTGAAGCACTAGAAAGTGGTAAAGTCTATGCGAATGGAGCATTACCGGTAAATGTATCCGGTGGATTAAAAGCGAAAGGTCATCCTATTGGCGCAACAGGCGTTGGAATGCATGCCTATATCTACAAACAGTTGATGCAAAAAGCTTGGGGACATCAAATAAAAGATGCCCAAACAGGCTTAGTGGTGAATATTGGGGGCTCGGGCACTAGTAATGCGGTTTCGGTTTTGGCCCCCTAGCACCCTAGCACCCTAGCACCCTAGCACCCAAAAGAGGGAACAGGCACAGATTTACTATAGTTTTTTAATTTGACATAGAATAGATTTTTAAAACTATTTTGTTGTTGAACTATGAATAATAGTGATAAAATTAATTGTATTCTGCGAATCTAAATCTGTGAGTTATCCCCCTTTGGGGGATTATAGGGGGCTGGGGGTCAGGGGGCTTTTACAAAATCCGAAAAAACCTTCTTATGATGCTCCAAATCCAAATCAGGAGATACTGAAACTCTTGCAATATAATCCTTGTCAGATTCCTTAGTAGTTCCTTGTGTGGAAGTTGCAGGAATCGTCCAGTAACATCCTTTTAGCTGACCATAACTCACACAGTATTTACTTTCCTCAGGAATTTCCGTGATCATCATATTGATCAGTTTAAGATTTAAAGCCCTTTTATAGTTTTCTCTTTCTTCATCTGTATTTCCTTTGGTAGGAAGATCCAATGAAAAGACTGAAGGAGTAAAACCAGCATTTGCCAATTCTTCTGAAACGAAATTGATCTTAGCTGTAGGCAAAACTTCCTTGATATGATTTACAAACTCCCTTGTGTTTTTATAAGCATCCGCAATTCTTTGGTTCATGGAAGGCAATTGCTCTGCTAATATTTCAGTTTGCAGATCAGTAGCTTCATTGTCGCAAAGAATCAGATGCTTTTCTATATTTCCCATTAAGTCAGATGCTTTATGATTTGATGAAACATAACCTGCTGTGCATTTTCCACCGCTTGGAAACTTAGATCCGCTTACATAAGAAATCACACGGATGTCGGAAAGAATCCCATCTTCGCTTAAAAATTGAATGTTCGGACAAAAGGTTTGATCTAAAATGAATACTGGATCAATTGCCTTTTCACCAGTTGGAGTTTTTCGCTCTTTACTAAGTGCGGCTCTTAATTGCTCCATATCCGGAACTTCCACTCTTGGGTTTGTTGGAATTTCCGCAATGATATAAGGCACAGCATTTTCTTGTGCTACACGATCTAAGACTTTATCCGTGCTTTGCACCATATCATTATCGCCATCTACAGGAAGGTCTAAGATTTCCACATTTGGAATACATGCTGCCACCCTTCTAGCTTGGTCATTTGTTCCACCATAACAATTAGGGGGAACTATAATTTTGATTTCTTTTCCTGGATGATTTTGCAATGCCTCCTCAACTAAGCCCATCATGATGGCATACTGAATAGATAACCCACAATTACCCAATAAAGCTTTTGTATCTGCAGCTGTTATTTTTTTAATGGAATCTAAAACGGAAGCTTTATCTGATTCGAATTTAGCTTTGTCGTGCTTAGGTGGATTTTGACCTTGCAATAATTGTAAAGCAGCATAACAATTTTGAGGCGTCATGCTTATCGTTTCTCTTCTTCGCACATGCTGAATTGCAGAAATGTAAGCTTCCTTTTCCTCAGAATTGACCAATAAAATACTTCCTAATTGGCTATGGATACTGAGATAAAAATCAATATTTTCGTTGAGCGATACTTTTCCTATTTCATCATTTTGTGAAATAAAAATAGTGCTGCCGTCAAAGTCAGCAATGTCCTCTACTTTTTCAACTTGTTTTAATTCAAAATTGTAGTTATAAACAGATTTTACAGTCTCCAAATCAAAATAAGCAGGTAATTCACCTTTATAAGCAATTTGAGTCTTCTTTTTATCAAACAGGTTTTTTCTTAGTACCGCTAAAATGGGAACTGTCCGGGATGAAAAACTGATGACCTGATCAGCTTTTAGGTTGTTAAGTTTAGCAATTCCCCATTCCAATACGGAAGATAAAGGATGACCTAATCGAATATAATCATAAGCTGTTGGCAGCTCACTTAGTTTGGAAGTATCTGCATCCTCCTGAGCATAAAGCTTTTCAAAGCGCTCCAAGAATTCTGTTTTGGCTAAGTCTTCCTTATAAATATCCAATCTGTGGGTGGTTAATTTCAACCAATCTGATGGAACATTTTTTACTACATTATCTATATAATTCAGGGCTTTGCTATCGTTCATTATCTTCTTTTGCTATTAGATGTTTCCGTATAATACTCGTGTTATAAATAGATGTTGTCCTAATTTGTTTTTAGGTGCACAAAAGTAAAACAATAAGGGGGAATGCAAAAATTGGACGATAAATGCACCTCCCTTCAAGAAAGTGTTCGCTCTCAAATGAGACTCGTTACTTTAACTTACTCTTCAATTCATTCAACTTTAGTAAAGCCTCCACTGGTGACATAGAATTAATATCCAACTTATCCAATAAATCTTTTATTTCAGAAAGGACAGGATCAGCTTCGAACATATTGAGTTGATAATTATTTTTAGGAACTTCATGCATTTTGCGATTAGCTTTATCCCTGATTTTATCTTTCTCCAAATGATGCATAATTTCATTTGCTCTCAGTACAACAGGATTAGGCATACCTGCTAAATGTGCTACATGAATACCGAAGCTGTGCTCACTTCCTCCTTTTTTCAGCTTACGCAAAAAGATAATTTCACCATCTATTTCCTTGACCGATACATTATAATTTTTGATTCTTGGAAAATCATGGGCTAATTGATTCAATTCATGATAATGCGTGGCAAAAAGTGTTTTAGCTTTTGATTTAGGATGATTATGTAAAAATTCCACAATGCTCCAGGCAATGGAAACTCCGTCATAAGTACTGGTTCCTCTACCGATTTCATCCATTAGCACCAAACTTCTATCCGAGAGATTATTTAAAATGCTGGCGGTTTCCGTCATCTCCACCATAAAGGTTGATTCTCCTTTTGAAAGGTTATCGGAAGCCCCCACTCTGGTGAAGACTTTATCCACCAAACCGATCTCCGCAGATTTAGCCGGCACATAGCATCCCATTTGTGCCATTAAAACAATTAAGGCTGTTTGCCTCAGCAATGCGGATTTACCTGCCATATTTGGACCAGTAATTATCATGATTTGCTGGCTGTCATTATCCAAGAAAACATCATTTGGAATGTATTCTTCACCGTGAGGCAATTGCTGCTCTATTACTGGATGGCGACCTAATTTTATATCTAAAACGGTACTTTCTGATATTTGAGGTTTTACATACTCATTTGCTTTCGCTATTTCCGCAAAGCTTAGTAAGCAATCGACTTGAGCAATAATTCTGGCATTTTGCTGAATGGGACTGACAAAATCCATTGCGTTTTGCAATAGCGATTGAAAAATTCTTTGCTCTATCACTACCATTTTGTCTTCTGCGCCTAATATCTTTTCTTCATATTCCTTCAGCTCTTCTGTGATATATCTTTCCGCATTCACTAAAGTCTGCTTTCGAATCCATTCTTGTGGCACTTTATCTTTATGAGCATTGGTTACTTCCAAATAATAGCCAAACACTTTATTGTAGGCAACTTTCAAAGAAGTGATGCCTGTCTTCTCCATTTCTCGCTTTTGCAACTGAAGCAAATAATCTTTCCCGGAAAAAGCGATTTTCTTTAATTCATCTAAATCATGGTCCACCCCTTCTTTAATCAGATTTCCCTGATTGGTGTGCAAAGGAGCATCTTCCATGAGTTGTTCATCAATTAATTCATATAAATACTCGCATGGGTTAATTTGATTGGAAAGTTTTTTCAAGGCAGCCTCTTCAGATTCTTCCAGCGCTTTTTTCAAAGGCGCCATTAAGCCTAAAGCCTTTTTTAATTGATTCAATTCCCTCGGGTTCACTCTGCCGACTGCGACTTTGGAAATCAATCTTTCCACATCTCCCATAGATTTTAAAGATGTTCTTAAGCTTTCCGTCAAATCATTGTTTTTATGGAAAGCTTCCACAATTTGCAAGCGCTCTTCAATTACGGCTTTATCCTTAACGGGAAGCACCATCCATTTTTTAATTTGACGGGAACCCATAGGTGTTAAGGTCTTATCCAAAATTTGAATCAATGGAATACCACCTTCTTGCTGAGGATAAACCAATTCCAGATTGCGGATAGTGAACTTATCCATCCAAACATATTTCTCCTCTTCAATTCTTGAGATAGAGGCAATATGATCAATTTTCTTATGTTCGGTTTCTTCCAAATAATGGAGAATTGCACCGGCAGCTATAATTCCTTCTTCCAGACTTTCAATTCCAAAGCCTTTTAATGAATTGGTTTTAAATTGCTTGGTCAGCTTTTCATAGGCAAAATCATAAGCATAAATCCAATCTTCCAAATGATGGACATTATAATCATCTGAAAATTTCTGGGAGAAATGTTCCCTAGCAGCTTTGGAATAAATAATTTCTGATGGATGAAATCCCTGCAATAATTTATCGATATAGGATGCATTTCCCGAGGCAGTCATAAACTCCCCAGTGGAAATATCCAAAAAGGCAACTCCTAATGTGTTTTTAGAGAAATGAATGGATGCGAGATAATTATTTCTGCCTGTTTCCAAGACATTATCATCAAAACTAACGCCTGGCGTGACTAATTCTGTAACGCCTCTTTTTACAATTCCCTTGACAGATTTCGGATCTTCCAATTGATCGCAAATGGCCACTCTATGTCCTGCACGAACCAGTTTTGGCAAATAGTTATCCATCGCATGATGTGGAAAACCAGCCAATTCAATATGGGAAGCAGAACCATTTGCTCTTTTGGTCAGAATAATATTCAGGACTTTGCTTGCCTTCACGGCATCTTCCCCAAAAGTTTCATAAAAATCACCCACACGAAACAGTAAAAGCGCTCCAGGATATTTGGCTTTTATCTGATTGTATTGTTTCATTAAAGGAGTTTCCTTTGCTTCTTGAGTCTTCGCCATGCTTTTAGGGAAATGTTCTTAGTTTTGCACTTCAAAGATGATAAAATATGAGGAAATTAGCCAATGAAGAATTAAATCGATTGGAAATTGATGAATTCAAAAAGGTCAAGAAAAACCCAATCGTTTTGGTGCTAGACAACGTCAGGAGCATGAATAATGTGGGTTCCGCCTTCAGAACGGGCGATGCCTTTTTAATTGAAAAAATTTATTTGTGTGGTATCACAGCTCAGCCTCCTCATAGAGAAATTAATAAAACAGCTTTGGGTGCCACTGATACTGTAGAATGGAAGCATTTTGAAAATACTTTGGATGCTGTTGAAGATTTAAAAAAAGATGGCTACAAAATCATGAGTGTGGAACAAGCTGAAGATAGTTTGAGTTTAGAGAAATTCACTCCTGATCCGCATGAGAAATATGCTTATATTTTCGGAAATGAGGTATATGGAGTGGAGCAGGAAGTTGTGGATAAAAGTGATCATTGTCTGGAAATCCCTCAGTTTGGCACCAAGCATTCTTTGAATATTTCAGTGAGTATTGGGGTAGTGCTTTGGCATACAGTCTTGGGCCCCCTAGCCCCCAAAGGGGGAAATCGCACAGATTTAGATTAGCAGTAAATAATGAATTTCATCAATTAATTTTGATGTAGCAATTGCCACCCCAATAATCCTCAAGGGAATAGTTCTCACGGATTTACTTTAGAATTAAACAAAAATACTCATCACCACCTAAATATATAATATGCCAGAGGCACCAGTATTCGTCACCAGCGGGACGCTGGCGACAGGGTAAATTTTTCTTCTCTTCAATCACTGCTCATCCGCTAGCGTCCCGCTAGTGGAAATTACTCCCTCCTCTGGAGGATTAGTTGCTTGCACTTCAAAAGATAAGAGGAGTATCGATAATAAAAGACAAATTTTCCTTTGCGAAAACTTAACGTCCTCCCGATAATTCGGGACAAGTTAGCGGCTTTGCGAGATTTAAGCTGTATCTTTGCAGCCTTAATCAAATAGCTTAAACATTGGCATATCAGTACTTAACCGAAGAAAATATTCAAACGTTTATTCAATCTGCTTTGGCTGAAGATATAAGGGAAGGTGATCATTCTTCACTGGCATCTATTCCTGCCGGAACACAGAATACTGCTCAATTAATTATTAAAGGAGATGGTGTTTTAGCAGGCATGGAAATGGCTAGACATATCTTTAAGGCTGTGGATGAAAATTTGAAAATTGAGTTTTTCAAGAAAGATGGGGATAATGTTAAAGCTGGAGAAATTGGATTGAAAGTTCATGGTTCTGCCATTTCTATTTTGAGTGCAGAGCGATTGGTTTTGAATTGTTTGCAACGCATGAGTGGAATTGCCACTTATACCTATAATTTAAATGAATTAATTAAGCATACTTCCACTAAACTTTTGGATACTCGCAAGACTACTCCAAATTTCAGAATTGCCGAAAAATGGGCAGTAGCCATTGGGGGCGGACAAAATCATCGTTTTGGTTTATTTGACATGATAATGTTGAAAGACAACCACAATGATTTTGCTGGTGGTATTACAAAAGCCGTTCAATCTACTCAGGAATATTTAAAGCAACATAATTTATCGCTAAGGATAGAAGTGGAAACTCGCAATTTGGATGAAGTAAAAGAAGCATTAGCAGTTGGCGGAGTGGATGTGATTATGTTGGACAATATGGACATCCCAGAAATGAAAGCTGCCGTTGAGTTAATCAACGGAAAATGCGAGACGGAAGCATCAGGTGGCATTACAGAAGATACGATAAAAGCCATAGCCGAAACGGGCGTGGACTATATTTCAGTAGGTGCTTTAACGCATTCTTATAAAAGTTTAGACATGAGTTTGAAAGCTGTTTCCTGAAACCATAAAAATCGAATATATTTGCAGTCCGTTTGGGAAATCCCAAATTGAAAATCAGATTTTACACTATTAATATTTTGCAGCAATGCTTGTTAAAACAAAAAAATATAAGCTGGATAACGGCACTTACATCAAAACAGGATTAAAGAATATCGTAAAAGAACAGTGGTGGGTATTTTTAATTGCCTTGGCTATTTGTTCAGGTTATGCCTGGATTCCTAATATTTGGTGGTTTATAGGTTCTTTTATCGCTTTATTATTATACTTTCTTTTTTGGTTGATTCAATTTGCTGGAGTAACACAGCTTGATCAATACAAAATCCTTTTTGAGCGACTTTCCTATGAAATCAGTTCACAGCAAATTTTAATTAAACTGAATGCAAAGCAAGGCATGCCTATTAAATGGGATCAAATTAAAAATGCGAAAGTGGGGAAAAATGCCTTCACTTTAGTACTTTCTAAGGCACAATTTGTGTACCTTCCATTTAAAGTATTTAAAACAGAAAATGAAAAGAAATTTGTGGAAACCATATTGAAAAGGAAAGAATTGATTAAATAGATTCTTTAAAGCAATTACCAAATACATTTGAGTAATTAGCTGGATTTTAGAATTTAAGATTGAATCTAAAACTTTTCCAAAGATCGACATGGCAAAGAGCTAATCGATTAGATAATCATTAATCACTTAAAAAAAGACCAACTTTGGAAAAGTTCGGTTTTAAAGAAAATATGAACTCCACTAAGAAACTTGCCATATTAGCTTCCGGATCAGGCAGCAATGCAGAAAAGATCATCCAATATTTCAAGAGCAATAAAGAAATTGAAATCGTGGGGATTTTAACAAATAATGAAAATGCAGGGGTGACTGCCCGTGCGGAAAAAGCAGGCATTGCTTATCATGTATTTTCAAAATCAGAATTTGAAGATGGCACTCCCGTTTTGGATTTTCTAAAATCTCATGATGTGGATGTGGTGGTTTTGGCAGGTTTTCTTTTAAAAATTTCCCCTAAAATAACAGCACAATATCCTGATAGAATTATCAATATTCACCCTGCTCTTTTACCGAAATATGGTGGAAAAGGAATGTACGGACATTACGTGCATGAAGCGGTTATCAACAATCAGGAAACTGAAAGCGGTATCACGATTCATTTAGTGAATGATGAGTATGATGAAGGTGAAATTATTTTCCAAGCGAAATGCAGCATTCATCCGCAAATGGGCTCCAAGCAACTAAGCGCAAAAGTGCAGCAGTTGGAGCACCAACATTATCCTAAGGTTATTGAGGATTTTGTGGGGAAGCTTGATTAAAGCTTAATCAAATCTTTCAAAAACATTTTTCTTTCTTTTTGCTACTATGTAACAAGACTAAAAACCAGCTAAAGCTGGAAATTTAACCACAAAAGAATCAAAAGAAAACAAAAGAACAGCCAAAGGCTGTTTAACCCTAGCTCATATCCTTTGACATAGAAACATTTTGTTATCTCCTTTGAAGTTCCGTTCATTAGACTTTGATTACTTGAACAAAAAGAAACATCCTCCAGCTGGCGGACAAGAAGGTTTAATGCCAGCCAAAGGCTGGTCAGAATCTGGCTGGCTTCTACCCTCATGGTCAGCGCTGGATTGTCTGGCCAAGCAGGCCCGCTAAACTTTCCTCCCTCCCGCTTTTCCGAGTTCCTCGGAAGTGGTCGGGATAATTCTTATTAAAGATATCATAACTAACATTTTTTCTACCTTAAAGTTAGCTTCTAAAACTACATATATTTGAGAAGGAATTATAGATTAATAATTCCTATTTTGATTGTTTAGAAGTGCGGTAGATTTTACAATTGAACTTTATAATTTCTTCTTAATCAGATTCAGCCTTTTCTTTCAATAACTCATCAATTACTAGATCAATATTTTCACTTGCCCTTCTACATTTATTCTCCACAATTTTCCCATTCCAATCAATTAGCGTGCTATGAGGAATACCCTTAATACCAAAATCTTTTTGAAGCTTATCATTCCAGTTTCCGTTGGCATATAAATTAGTGGTTTTTAGATTGTATTTTTTTAAATAAGATTTCCATTTTTCCTCTTCCGAATCAATGCAGATATTGACAATTTCAACTGGCTGATCTTTATATTTTTCAACCAATTTATTTTCCTCTGGAAATTCTTTAATGCAGGGTTTACACCAAGTTGCCCAGAAATTAATCAATAGAATCTTTCCTTTGAAATCACTTGATATATATTCATTACCAGCACTATCCGCAAGGAAAAAGTAAGGTGTTTTTGCACCTTTTGGTAAGATAGGATTAGCCTTCCTTAGGTCTTTCACATACTCTTGTAATTTTGGATCATTGATTTCTTTTATCCACTCTGTTTGATAGAGATAGGTTCTTCTTTCCAATATATTCCCTAATGAAAATGCTAAATATGTATCTCTTACTTTCCCTTCCAATTCTTTCTTAGCAATGTCAATCCCCACTTCGTAAAATTTAATCCATTCGGCTAAAGAAGAAGGTTCTGGACTTTGATATAATGGATCTTGTAGAAATGCTAAGTAGTCACTCAAAAAATTGATATAGCGATTAGTTCCCAACAATTCAGCATCATTTATGGATAATGCACCAACTGTATTTTGTAAAAAATTTGGAGGTAGACTGTCCGTCATATTCAACATTCTTGTTCTGTACATCAAGCTATTAAGTTTCCAATGTGCATTTAAATATTGAAGCCGCTTGTTTTCAAAGTTTATATACCAATCAGGCAGCTCATTTTTATGTTCTGTTAAATATTGTTGATGCAAAGCTGTGATGGAATCATTAACCTTAATCAAATTAACAAAGCTTATATCTCCATGAGTATAACTTGCTCTTGGTTTCCAATCTGAACCAGTAGTACTAAATTTTTGCTTAAGAAATTGATTGATGTTTTTTAATGAGCCTTGAAATTCTATTTCTCCATTTTCCGATAGAAGCAATTTATTTTGTTTATTGGGCATGCTAAAAACTTTAAGTTCTTGCCCATTGATTTTTAAGTCCAGATAAATTTTGCCTTGCGTAATAATTTGAAAATCTAAGCTTTGCCCAGCGGAAATAGTAGTATCAATTTCTTGTACTTGCCATGGCAATAAATACCAGTTTTCAATAGCTATTGTAACTTCTTCTGAAGTCTTGTTTTCTATTTGTAGCTTGCTTTTTCCGTTGAGCTGAAAACCATCTTGACTGTTGCAAGCAATAAGAAGTGTTAAACTAAGAATTAATAAATATTTTATGTGGCTGTGGTTCATATCAGCTATTTTTGTGAAAATTAAATATAACTAATATTATAGTGGAAATTAAAATTTCTGAGCTATAATTAGTGCTATATATCTACTTTCGTTTCTAATAATTCATCCAAAATACTAAAGTTAAATATAGGCACAGCCCAGTAAAGAAGATATGAACTACAGTTTCAAAGAGTTTTCTTCTACTGTGTATGAGCTAAAGAGTGTAGTGATAAAATTTGAAAGTACAAAGATATTTAGATCCGTACCTAAATCCTTTAAAAATAAATTCATGTGATTTTAGCCTATCGCTCCGCTCAAATCACTAACTCGGCATTTAGCTTTGTCGCTAATCGTTTAGCATTCTTAACAGCAGAATCCCTATTTGAGTAGTCAAATGAAAACAGAGGGCTGGGTGAATTCGGATATACTAAAATTTTGGATTTGGTGACTTTTCCTGACAGTGTAGGGCTAATACCATTAGGTTTGTTCGTAACTAATTGGCTTTTAGAAATTACTTTTATTTTTATCAGGTCAGGAAGCGGCATCCATTTTCCCGTCCTGTAACCACCAATTGACAAATATTCTATGAACCTTTTTTGTTTGAAATCAATAAGGGTTCCACCATAAGTGAATGTAATTACAAGCCCCAACAGAAGGGCTCCAATCCCAACAGCAAAAACTCTTTCTATTGAACTTTTCCCTTCTAAGAAGGTCGGACTGAGAAGAGCAAATATACCAGCGACCATCAAAAGTGTTCCTAAAAGATGCGGGCCAGCAACCAGATTTCGTTTTTTATAGTGAAAATTTTTCATATAAATATCTCGTGGTACACGATCCAAAGGCTTAGTCAATCAAATAGTAATTGTTTTTTTGTACTTTGGTTTTATAATTGGTATTACACATTTCTATCCACTTTAACTAGTTTATCATATATTCTATCTCCTCCATCAGACATCTTCGCTGCGCCCTAACTATCATACTCTTGTTAGCTTTTGCTACAGGATGTTCTGAATCAACCAAGAATTCTAATGCTGCTAAGACATCTCAATATACTTCAATATTTGGTAAAAACGTGTTGGTTTTTGACGATTCTATGGATTTGGATAGTATTAAGATGACGCTGGAAGCCTTACACGAGCAGCAAAAATATAACGAGTTTGGCTCAGAACGTTATGCACTATTATTCAAACCCGGAACTTATGATTTAGATGTGACGGTCGATTATTATGTTCAGGCACTTGGTTTAGGAAGATATCCTGAAGATGTTACCATCAATGGAGCAGTACAATCCACCTCATCTACAAGTGACAATAAGGTGACCACTATGTTTTGGCGTGGTGCAGAGAATTTCAAAGTTGTCCCAAAAGATGGCGAAATGATTTATTGGGCGGTTTCACAAGCTGCTCCCTACAGAAGAATGCATGTTGTGGGTGATATTAATTTTGATAAAGGCAGCTGGGCAAGTGGTGGTGTTCTTGCTAATTCTCTTGTAGAAGGTAGGGCTGGTTTAACCACCGGACAACAATGGATGACAAGAAATTCAAGCATTGGTAAGTGGGAAGGCGGAAACTGGAACAGGGTATTCGTTGGAGTGGAAGGCGCTCCGAATGATACATGGCCCACTGAACCTACAACCGTAATTGACAAAACACCAGTAGTTCGTGAAAAACCGTTTTTGGCTTATACTGAATCGGGAGATTATGCTGTATTTGTTCCAGAACTGCTTAGAGAAACTTCTGGTCCTTCTTGGATGAATCGTGATGAAAAAGGTGAGTTAATACCCATAGCTGATTTTCATATCGCTTTTCCCGATAAAGATAATTCCACTTCCATTAATCAAGCCCTAGCTGATGGCAAGCATATTCTTTTTACACCTGGAATCTACGGACTAGACGAAACCATTACCATCACAAATCCTAATACTGTAATCTTGGGGCTTGGATTAGCCACACTCATTCCTCAAAATGGAGAAGTAGCAGTAGCTACGGATGATATTCCCGGTATAAAATTAGCAGGCTTTATGGTAGATGCAGGTCCGGACTTATCTCCAAGCCTGATTCAAATTGGAACAGAGGATTCTGATGAGGATTTTTCTGATAATCCCATTTCTCTACACGATATCTATTGCCGAGTTGGCGGTGCGGTAGTTGGTCAAGCCGAAACCACTGTCACTATCAATAGCAATTATGTAATTGGCGATCATTTTTGGTTATGGCGAGCGGATCACGGAACGGGAACTGAATGGATGGACGGACAAAATAAGCACGGGCTTGTCGTAAATGGGGATCATGTCACCATCTATGGCTTGTTTAATGAGCACTTCCAAGGCTATCAAACGCTCTGGAAAGGAGAATACGGACGCACTTATTTTTACCAATCTGAAATCCCCTATTCCCCACCAAGCTTAGAAGTTTGGAATGATAATGGAAAGCCTTATAAAGTTGCGGATAGCGTTGAAAATCACAAAGCCTATGGTCTCGGAATTTATAGTTTTTTTAGGGGCGAGCCCACAGTCTCCAATAATGTCAGGTTAGAAAATGCTATGGAAGTCCCTGACTATTCAGGCATAGTAATTACACATATCTCAACATTCGCTGGACTCAATGGAGGCATCAATCATTCTATTAATGGATTGGGTGAATCCACCGAAGTGGGGGAGCTAAAGCTTTATGATGGATTTGAAGGGAAAGAATAGTATGGGATTTTTATTTTTATTCAACATATTGTTGAAGAATTAGTATAACTCTTTGCTCAGGCCTTGAAAAAAGGTTAAGTACTTTACAAATATGTCAGTTTATTTACCAGACTGTGGCTATTAAGAAGTTTAGAATTTTATGGAGGGTTTTGAGGTCAAATAGTTGTGTGAAAGGTCATCTTAAATTTGCTTTTCTAAAGGAGTTGAATTTGCAAGGTTTAAAATATTAGCGCATTTATAATACGATTTTAGTTTAAAACCATTAAATTTTAGTGGTTTACTTGTGTTCTAAGATAATAATTCGCATATTTGATGACTATAATTTCAAATATGATATTTTGAAACCTTGGAACGAGTATATTAAGCGGAAATTAAAATCCGAAATGGTTAAACGTGGCATCAGCAATGATGAACTTGTCCAACGATTGGATAGAATTGGTGTAGAGATGTCAAAGTCTAGCCTTGTTAATAAGATTAGTAGAGGGTCTTTTTCTGCTGCTTTCCTCATTCAATGTTTATATGTAATTGGCTGTCATGAAATTGAAATTGAAGAACCGCTAAGTATGGTTGCTGAAAATCCTGTTAAATATAAAAAATCCAAAAAGAAGTCATGAAAAATCTGTTTTGTAATTCAACTGATTTAAAAAACGAAGCGGATGTAGAAGCTTTGTTTGTTGAACGGCTTCTCAATTATTTTTCTTTTCCAGATGATCGTGTAAAACGGAAACGATCACTTGACGAAATGGTAATAGGGCAAGGGTCAAAAAAGGAAAAATACAAGCCTGACTATGTTTTGTTTGATTCAGCTGGCGATCCAATTATTGTAATAGATGCTAAGGCACCTTCAGAAAAGATTGAAGATTATCAGTATCAAGTTTCATCTTACGCTCTTGGTTTAAACCAAAAATTCAAAGATAAGAACCCAGTAATATTTACAATTCTAACAAATGGTTTATACCTAATTGTTTACCCTTGGGATAATAGTCAACCCGAGCATTTTTTAAAGTTTGAAGACTTTGCCCCACACAATGAAAGTTTTATAGAACTTAGATCTAAACTTTCATATTCAGCTTTTGAGCATGCAAAAGCAACCAAAGGTATCTTTGAACACGATAGACCAACTTTACACTCTCTTCTAAAGTCTTTTAATGATTGTCATGATTTAATTTGGAAAAAGGAAAAAATCAGTCCAACTGATGCTTTTTATGAATTCTCAAAAATTATGTTCATTAAAATAAGGGAAGATAATAAAATCCATAATAAGTTTTCTAGTGGAGAAACGCTTACAAAGGATCATTTTGTTTTCTCAACCCACTGGTTAGATGCGATGGCTAAAAATGGTATAGATCATCCATTTGATAAAATTCTTTTTAGTCAAGTTCAGGAAGATCTTGAAGAACAAATAAAAAGAAATAAGAAAAAGAGAGTCTTTGAAAAAGATGAAGGATTAAATCTGAAGGCTTCAACTGTCTATGAAGTTGTTAAAAAACTTCAACATTTTGATTTATATGGAATTGATGAGGATCTTAATGGAAGAATGTTTGAAACATTCCTTAATGCAACGGTACGAGGAAAAGGGCTAGGTCAATTTTTTACTCCTAGAGGTGTTGTTCATTACATGGTCGAGTCTACTCCTTTGACCATAAATGTCAGCAAAGAAAAATCTTTGGCAGAATCAATCCCGTATGTTTTTGATGGGTGTTGTGGCAGCGGTGGTTTTTTAATTGATGCTATGGCTCAATTTGTTCGGGATATAAATAATAAA
Source organism: Bacteroidota bacterium (assembly GCA_003973485.1). Classification (GTDB taxonomy): domain Bacteria; phylum Bacteroidota; class Bacteroidia; order Cytophagales; family Cyclobacteriaceae; genus Marivirga. The sequence goes on from QNXU01000268.1 coordinate 25,286, forward strand.
ACAAATTTAACTGATAAACAAAAACACGCATATTTAGAAGAAGCAAAGAATAATCATTTATTTGGCATAGAGGCGAATGCTAAAATATCGCGAATTGCTCGTTTGAATATGTATTTGCACGGTGATGGTGGGAGTAAAATTTTTAAAGCGGATGCTCTTGATAAACTGATTCAGTCAGAAGCTGGAATTTCAAGAGAAGAAGAACAGGGTTTAACAGAATTAAGGGATGAATTCAATATAAACCACCTTAAATTTGATGTTATTCTTTCTAATCCGCCATTCAGCATGAAGTATGACTCTAAAGATCCTAATGAGAAGGTTGTCTTGGAGCAATATTCTAAAGTGAACAGGGTTGGCACAAAAATGACAAACTCAGAAAAATCTAACGTTCTATTTTTAGAAAGGTACTTAGATTTATTAAAACCCGAAACTGGAGAATTATCAACTGTTATTGATGACACTGTAATTAACGGGCAAAAAAGTCAGAGGTACAGAGATTTTTTACTTGAAAATTTCATTCTTATCCAAGTAATTTCTCTACCCTTCAATACTTTCTTTGGTGCAGAAGCCAATGTTAAGACATCTATCATTCATTTAAGAAGAAAAAGTGAAGGGGAAAAACAAGGGCATATATTTATGGCAATTGCCAATAATGTGGGGCATGATGATCATAAAAAACCAACGCCTGATCGAAATAATTTACGTGAGATAATTCGCTATTATGAAAGATGGCAGAACGGGGAAAATATAGAAGATGTGATAATTGACAACCAGTCAAATGATGAGCCGCTTGGATGTCCAATGCAAATATTTACAGTTTCTCCAGATAACTTTAACAAAGAGCGTTTGGATGCTTTTTATTACGCTCCAGAATTAGTGAAAGCCAGAGAAAAACTTTTTAGATTAAAGGATTCAGGTGAAATAGATCTGTTCTATGGCAGAGACTTCGAAATTATACCTGAAATCAAAAAAAGGGAAGAGAAAAGCTTTGCTGGAAACACATATAAATATTTCGAAATAGGAGATGTCACCATTGATGGTACAATTGTTAAATACCGAGAAGAACCTTTTGAATCTCTACCAACAAGAGCACGACTTCAAGTTCGTAAGGATGATGTGATTTTTGCCAAAAACAATAGTAGTCGGGGAACGACCGTAATAATACCGAGTGAATTTGACGATCAACTTGTTACTACAGGATTTATAGGTATAAGACCGAAAAATCACGATGAAAAATATCTTCTTTGGGGAATTCTTGAATCTGAATTCTTTAGAAAACAAATTTATTACCTCTCAATAACTGCGTCTCAGCCTGAGGTTAGAGAGACCATATTTAAGAATGAGATAATAATTCCCATTCCACGGGATGAAAAAGCAAAGCAGAATATAATTGACAATGCTATTCAAGCAGAAAAAGCAAGAATCAGCCTTAGTAATGCTGTCAAAGGTTCAAGCGATGCCGTTAATAGTATCTTTAACGTTTAGGAAATTTTAGGCTCTTTTGGTTTTTGAACTAAAGAAGTAAATATATAAGCCTTATTATTCCACACAAAAAAAGCGTCCCAGAAAACCCTGAAACGCTTTAGTTAAATTAACTTGACTAAAAGATTTTATTTCAACCCAGCCCTTTCCAACAAAGCCTCAATTTTAGGTTCTCTGCCTCTGAATCTTTTGTATAATTCCATCGGGTGTTCGCTTCCTCCTTTTGAAAGGATGTTGTCTTTAAAGGATTGTGCGACTTCTTTATTGAAAATGCCTTTTTCTTTGAATAGGGAGAAGGCATCTGCATCCAAAACCTCTGCCCATTTGTAGCTGTAATAACCAGAGGCATAGCCACCAGAAAAAATATGTCCGAATTGGGTGCTCATTAATGTGCCTTCCACTTTAGGGAATAATTTTGTGGGTGCCATGGCTTTTTCTTCGAAGTCGGCAACATCTGCAATATGTTGAGCTTCTTTTCTGTCTAAACTGAAATAAGCCATATCCAAAAGTGCTAAACTTACTTGTCTTACGGTGGCATAGGCTTCATGGTAAGTACTGCTGGCTTTGATTTTCTCTACATATTCCTGTGGAATCTTTTCGCCTGTTTCATAATGTTTGGCAAATAAATCAAGGCATTCTTTTTCATAACACCAGTTTTCAAAAATCTGAGAAGGCAGCTCTACGAAATCCCAATAAACATTGGCTCCTGACAAACTTCCGTAGCGACTGTTTCCCAACATAGCATGCAAGGCATGACCAAATTCATGAAACAAAGTGGTGACTTCATTGAAAGTCAATAAACTCGGATTGCCCGGTGAAGAAGGCGTGAAATTACAGACATTGGAAACTAATGGTCTATTTTCTTTTCCGTTTTTTCGGTATTGATCCCGATAAGTCGTCATCCAAGCGCCTCCTCTTTTTCCTTCTCTTGGGTGAAAATCAGCATAGAAAATGGCAACATGTTCACCTGAATTTGTGCTCACTTCATAGGTCGTGACATCTTCATGATAAACCGGAATATTTTTGACTTCTTTAAATCGAATATCATATAATCTTTCAGCTGATTGAAATACGCCATCCAGCACGTTTTCCAATTTGAAATAGGGTCTTAACAGTTCATCGTCAATTGCATATTTCTTCTTTTTCAGCTTTTCAGAATAATAGCCCCAATCCCAACGCTGTAAATCAATGTCATCGCCTAGTTCTTTTACGAAAGCTTTTATTTCGGCTACTTCTTCTTTTGCTTTTGGTAAGGCTTGCTGTAAAAGATCATCCAAAAAAGCTTGCACTTTATCCTTACTTTCTGCCATTCTTTCTTCCAGCACATAATCTGCATAAGTATCATAGCCTAAAAGACTAACTTTTTCGCTTCGAAGATTAACTATTTCCTGAATAATGGCTTTATTATCTCGCTCATCATTTTTATTGGCTTTGGACATATAAGCTTTATAAAGCTGTTCCCTCAATGAACGATTATCCGCATTTTCCATAAAAGGGACAAAGCTTGGGGCTTGCAAAGTGAATACCCATTTTCCTTCTTTGCCTTTGCTTTTTGCCGTATTGGCTGCTTGACGAATGGCAGAATCAGGCAATCCGCTCAAGTCTTTTTCATCTGAAATCACCAATTCGTAATCATTGGTTTCAGCCAAAACATTTTCGCCAAAAGTAAGGCTGAGTTGGGAAAGCTTTTTAGTGATTTCCTTAAAGCGGGCTTTGTCTTTTTTATTCAGATCTGCACCGTTTCTGATAAATGCTTTATAAGTTTTAGTTAAGAGCATTTCTTGCTCATTATCGAGCTTCAACTGATTCTTTTGATTGTAAACAGCTTTTACTCGCTCAAATAAATCAGCGTTTTGCCAAATGTCATTGCCAAATTCTGATAAGATGGGAGAAGCCTCTCTGGCTACTTCTTGAATTTTTTTATTGGTTTCCGCACTGTTGAGGTTAAATAAAACGGAAGTCACCGAGCTTAATTTTTCGCCAGCAAATTCCATTGCTTCCAAGGTGTTTTCGAAAGTGGGTGCCTCCGTTTGGGAAGTAATCGACTCAATTTCTTGTTTGGCTTCTTTAATGGCTTCTTCTATAGCCGGCATAAAATGCTCGGACTTAATTTTATCAAATGGTGGAGTTTGAAATGGAGTGTCAAAGTTTTTTAATAATGGGTTATCCATGGAAAATTTTTGTTTTTAAAATATCGAATGCAAACTTAAGTTGTTTATTACGGAATTGGGGAATGATATGGTTAAAAAACCAGCAATATAATACGTGTAATTGGAGGTTTGGGGGTTTGGGGGTGAAATTATTAGCTGAAAATAAAAAGTCCTATTTATGATATAGTCCAGTTTTCGATTTCTAAGTTACGTATCCTTTTAAAATGTTTCTCATTATTTGTAACTAACACCATATTTTCCTGCGCTGCAGTAGAACCTATTAGTAAGTCAAAATCATCAAGAATTTTTCCTTCTTTTTTAAGTTTGGCTTTTTCCTTTGCAAAAATATCTAGAGCACTAAAAATTGTAAGTATTTTAAATTTATCAATCAGTTCGTTGATTATTGGTCTATTCTTTTCTGGTTTATCGCTTTTCTCAACCCCGAACTTTAATTCTGCAACAGTTATTTCAGAGATATATAAATTTTCAAACCCTATTTTATCCATTTTTTCAACCAAGCCATATCTACCCTTCAAAAAATAAATGCAAATGTTCGTATCCAACAAATATTCCATTATAATTCTTCAATTTGTCGATTTGTATATCTATCTGCTCTAATATCTTCGATTATTTGCTCTGCACTTTTATCAGATTCCCAAGCACCAAATAAATTTTTCCAAGAGTTATCTTGAGGAATGTCTTTTGTTGTTTCAATAGATTTTGAGATTTTACTAATTAAGTCAAGTTTTACATCTGAACTTAAGTTTTTAACTATTTGAAAAATATTTTCGGCTATATCTATTTCTTTAGATTCCATAATATTTGATTTTACATTTAGCAATTTAACAAAATAAATAAGGATATAATTTCGATAGCACTTATCTGAGCAAACAAATTTTCATTTTATATTAATGATTTTACCAAAAAAAGAATAACTGATTGCAAGATTTATGGATGTTCCGTTCATATTTTCAAAATTTGGATGTGTTATGTATAATCTTGCTCTAATATTATTTTCGGTCTTTTCTCTATAGCCATTTGCATAAGGTGCGGGTGTGAAACGTAATGACTTTCTAAATTTGAAATCATAATTTAATCCATAAATTAGACCGAAATCTGTAATTCTATGGTCATTAAAAGCTTCTCCCTCATTTTCTGCAACTGAAACTTCAAATACACCCATTCCTGCATAAGGTGTAAGCTTATGTTTTGCGTTATCCACTAAGGCATAACCCAGACTCACATCTAAAATTGCAATATTTGTTTTAATTCCCTCGTTCCACAAAAGTTGATTTTCGGTAAATTGGCGTTTTACTTTACTGGATGAAAGAGATCCATTTAAAAAAAGAATTGCATTCTTATAGGCAATATCAAAACCGTAAATAAAATTAAAAGTTGGTGATAAGTACTCATTAATTGTCCCCGAGAAAAGCCCTGTTCCTAAACCTAAATTAAAACCAAAGCCTAAGTTCTTTTCGGTAAATTCGGGAATTATCTCTAATGGGTTTGCTTCGAGTTTCCTTGATATTTTATTTTCAAGGCTATCCAAATCTGAGAGGTTGTTACCAGACTTTGTTTTCTCATAAAACAATCTTAGGTCATAATTCAGGTTTTCGTTGTGAGTATTAAATACACTTTCTGATTGATAAACACTTTCAATCCTATGTAAATCATATTGCAGTTTTCTTCTGTTTAATTCTATGATATTAAAAATAACCTGATTATACCTTAATAATTTTTCGGATTTTTGAGACTCTTTTATCCATGAAATCTTGGGGTTAATATAGTTTTTTGTTTTAAATTTTAGAATTACAGTATCCGCTGATTTAGTTCTGGTAGTTGAATAGCTCAATTGATAACTTAATTCTGAATCATTGGGACTAGAAAATAATGGCTCTGCCTGAAAATCATCCCATGTCAGTTTACCCTGCTCCCATAAACGTTCGTTATCTTGACTTAAACAATGATAACTTATAAAAACTAAAAAAATAATTAATGCTTGCTTCACCTTTTAATTGAATTAGTATGAATTGAATTTAAAACTTGAAATTAATGTTTTTAAATCAATCATACATGAATATGAATTTCTATTTCACTTGCATCCGAATCTTAAGAATGAAAATGCATGTATAGGAACCCCTGTTCATTTAAAGTTTGATTTTTCTCCTACCTAGATAATTTCTTTTTTATACTTCGAATTATGCCTCCCAAAACAGGAATGTTTTCATAGAACAGCTCTCCCGCATCAAAGTAGTCTGTTTGGCTGATTATTTTATCTTCAATTATCAACACCGAAATTCCAGATGCTTTTACATTTTTCTTTGGTCTTTTTAATTTCAGATCCATTTCCCAAGATAAAAAGGCTTTGTTATCCACTATGGATTCATCTGTAAAATGAAATGAACCTTTTATCAGATTTTCGTTTAATTTATTAAAGTATCCTTTGAGATTTTCAATTCCATGTATTTCGTGAATGGGATCTTTAAAAACTATATCATCTGCATAGATTTCAATTAGAATAGATTGGTCAGTGAAATCTATTGGAGTGAAGTAATTTTTAAATTTTTCAAGGATTATAGTTTTCATGATTATTTGCTTAAAAAAAGTCTGCAAATGGAATGATATACTATAAATCTAACAAAATTAATTTAAAGCTTAGCTCCAGCAATATTACTTCTGATCCAATAACCACCTAATCAAATCATTATTATCCGCAATGCTCCAAGAATGTGGATGTCTTGAATGATTAGGTTTTCTGTAGCCTTTGTTTTCAGTTAAAATGAGTTCCGCTTTATCATTTCCCTATCTGTTAAGTTCATTGATAAAGGCTGAACATTCGGTAACATTTATGCTTGTAAAATCTGCATTCCTTTCTTTTAGCCACCATTGAACATCTGGTTCAGAATAAATTCTCAATGGTATATTCCCAAATTTTTTAACTGCCGACTGGTTGATGTCGGAAAATGAATAAGGAGAAATTTTATGAAAATTGGATAATGCGGTTTCTGGAGTTCCACCGAATACTTCTTCTATTCTCTTCACCATATAAACATTTTCTTGGCTAGGTTCTTTGTTTACTGAAAGTATAATATCTCTTTTGCTGGAGTTATAAAATCTCTCAAAATCTAATGGTGGATCAATTCCAAAAACAGCTTCCGGTTTTGCGGTTAGATTCTGAGCATATTTAATTGCTGCACTTCCGCCAATTGAAAAACCTCCGATATAAAAATTTTGTCCATCTAAATGGTGTTTGCTCTTTACATCTTGAATAATATTTTTCAATGATTCTTGGCTTGCGTTGTCCACACCAAAAGATAGCACTCCATCTTGCAAAGTTGGAATAATAGTTAGCAATCCATTTTGGGCTGTGAGTTTTGGTAAATTAGTTTGTTCAAAAACTCTTTCAGCATTTTGCCCAAAGCCTGGGAGGATTACAATATATCCTTTCCATTCTTCTTCGGGTGGATAAATTATGGTGTAGTAATTTTTTGTGCTGTCAGTTTTGTCGAGAAATACTTTCTCCATTTTCTGTCCAGATAAGTTAGACAGAATGAAAAGGCTTAGGATTGATAATTTTAGTTTTAGCATAAATTAATTTTCAATGAAGAATCATAGTGCTTTTATTGATTTCCAATATCCTTTAGTTTTAAAGACAACTATATTAAATAGCTACACTTATTATTATTTATCCTCATAAATCTAACCAAAATACTACTACTTACTTGAAAATCAGACAAAAAAATAGCGTCAGTTTCCTAACGCTATTTTATCTATTCTTATGTCTAGAAACTAGTTTCTAATATTATTTTCTACTATAATTCGGTGCTTCCCTTGTAATATGCACATCATGCGGATGACTTTCGGCAACTCCGGCAGCGGTTATTTTTACAAATTTAGCTTCCTTCAATTGCTCTAAGTTTCCTGCTCCACAATATCCCATTCCTGCTTTGAGTCCACCAATCATTTGATGCAATACTTCTGAAACCAATCCTTTGAATGGGACTCTTCCTGAAATTCCTTCCGGTACTAATTTTTTTATATCATCTTCAGCATCCTGGAAATAACGATCTTTACTTCCTACATTCATGGCTTCTACTGAACCCATTCCTCTGTAAGATTTGAATTTTCTTCCTTCAAACAAAATCATTTCGCCAGGAGCTTCTTCCGTTCCGGCTAAAAGTGAACCAATCATTACGCTATCTGCACCACCGGCTAAAGCTTTTACTATATCTCCTGAAAAACGAATCCCGCCATCGGCAATAATTGGAACTCCAGTATCCTTTATAGCTTTATAAGTTTCATAAACTGCCGATAATTGCGGGGCACCTACTCCGGCTACTACTCTGGTGGTACAAATACTTCCCGGACCAACTCCAACTTTTACGGCATCTGCTCCAGCTTCCACCAAAGCGAGAGCTGCTTCGGGTGTTGCAATATTTCCCACTATTAATTCCAAATCAGGATAAGCTTTTTTGATTCGGGCTGCGGTGTCAATTACTCCTTTGCTATGTCCGTGAGCAGTATCAATGGTCACCACGTCCACTCCGGCCTTCACCAAGGCATCAATTCTCTCATCGATGTCTCCCGTAACTCCAACAGCAGCGCCTACTCTCAGCCTTCCGAATTCGTCTTTACAAGCATTCGGTTTATCTCTTTTCTTTAGAATATCTTTATAGGTGATCAAACCCATCAAAATTCCCGATTTATTAATGATCGGCAATTTTTCGATTTTATGTTCTTGCAATACTTCTTCAGCGCCTTCTAAATTAATTCCTTCTTCAGCTGTGATCAGCTTTCCGCTAGTCATTACTTTTTCTACCGATACTTTGCTGTCCTTCTGGAATCTTAAATCACGATTGGTGACAATGCCTAATAATTTCTTATTGGAATCCACAACCGGAATTCCTCCGATTTTATTTTCCCTCATAATTTTTAGGGCATCTCCTACTGTGCTTTCAATATGCAAAGTAATGGGGTCTAAAATCATCCCACTTTGGGAACGCTTCACTTTTCTAACTTCCATGGCTTGTTGCTCAATGGTCATGTTTTTATGAATAAATCCAAGACCACCTTCTAATGCAATGGCAATAGCTAAATGATGTTCCGTTACGGTATCCATAGCAGAGGAAACCAAAGGAATGTTAAGCGTTATATTTCTAGTTAATTTTGTGGAAGTGTCAGTTTCTCGCGGTAATACTTCTGAATATCCAGGAAGCAATAATACGTCATCGTATGTTAAAGCCTCGTAAACGAATTTGGATGTGTCTAAGCTCATAATGCAAATAATTAGCTGTGATTATTTGCAGGGCAAAAGTACGAACATACTTTCATTATTTAAAATTTGTTACTAATATTATTTTGTTAAGAGTCAATAAATAATATCTATATGAGTTTACCACTGCTACTGCTTTTATCTGCTATTGTTTTAATAAGTGCATATTTCACTTATGGTCGGTTTATCAGTAAAAAATTCGATATTAAAAATGATAAACCCACTCCAGCTCATGCTCAAGCAGATGGTGTAGATTATGTGCCATCGAATAAGTTAGTGGTTTTGGGTCATCATTTTGCATCCATAGCTGGTGCCGGGCCCATAGTTGGTCCCATCATAGCCGTTATCTTTGGATGGATTCCTGCGGTGATTTGGATTTTAGTGGGCGGAATTTTTATTGGTGCTGTGCATGATGTGGGTAGCATGGTGGCTTCTTTGCGCCATAAAGGTAAATCCATAGGCGTTATCATTAATCAATATATTGGTAGAAGTGGCAAAAGACTTTTTTTAATTTTTAGTTTTTCAACCTTAATCCTTATCATAGCTGTTTTTGCAGATATCATTGCCAAAACTTTTGTGAAAAATCCAGGGGTAGCTTCTACCTCTGCCCTATTTATTTTGTTGGCTATAGTTTTTGGCTTTTTTAACAGAAAGTTGGCTCACAAAAAATCTTCTTTCTTATGGCTTTCGATTATAGGTGTTTTTCTGATGTATTACTTTGTGATGTTGGGAAATAACATTCCTTACGATTTAAATTATGTTTTTTGGGTAGGGCTTTTATTAGCGTATGCTTTTTTGGCTTCAGTCACCCCTATGTCGGTTTTATTGCAACCGAGAGATTATCTCAGCAGTTTCTTATTGTATGGTTTAATTTTATTGGCAATAGTCGGAGTTTTTGTAGCCAATCCGGAAGTAAAAATGGATAATAATATCATTTTCAAAAGTGAAGATATAGGGTATTTATTCCCTGTGCTTTTTATAACCGTTGCTTGTGGAGCCATTAGCGGTTTTCATTCTTTGGTAGCATCGGGCACTACTTCCAAACAGCTCAATAAAGAAACCGATGCCAAAATTGTGGGCTATGGCGGAATGTTGATTGAATCCTTTTTGGCAATTATTTCGGTTTGTGCTGTTATGGTAATTAGCCGAACGGATTATGTAGGAAGTTTGTCTGCTGATGGTCCAGTCAATATGTTTGCCGATGGAATGGGTTTTGTAATTTCTTCTTTGGGAATTGAAGAAGGCTTGGCCGTTAATTTTGTGGCGCTTACTATTTCTGCTTTTGCCTTAACTACTTTAGACACTTGTACTCGTTTAGCTAGATTTACTTTTCAGGAATTTTTTGAGGAAACCGAAAATCCAAAAGTTCGAAGTATTACTCAAAATAGATTTTTATCCACTACAGTAGTGGTGATATTATCTTCTCTTTTCTTATTGTCAGGTGAGTTCACAACTCTTTGGCCAATTTTCGGATCTGCCAATCAATTGCTGGCAGCTTTAGCATTATTGGCTGTCGCGGTTTGGATGATAAAATCAGGCAAAAAAGCCAACTTTTTATTAATTCCTATGTTTTTCATGTTTGTAGTAACGCTCAGTTCTTTATTTCTTTTGGCTTTACAGAATTTTGAAAAAGGTATTTATAGCATTTCTATAATTGCTGGATTGTTATTTGTATTGGCTATTGTCTTGTTGTATTTGGCCAAGAGATGTTTACAGAAAGAAGAAGAAAAATTAGAAGTGTAATCTAGATTATTGAGTAACAAAATCCCCTCTTAATTTTCTGAATCTTTTACGTGCTTCTGCCACGAAAATACTTCCAGGATAATCTGTCAATAACTGTTGATAATATTCCTGAGCCTTTTCTTTATCGTCAATTAATTCTTCGTAGATCATAGCCATTTCGAAAAGGGCATCATCAGTTAAAATTCCATAAGGCATATCATAAACTATTTGAGTCAATAATTCTATTGATTTTTCATATTCGCCTTTTTGCTTGGTTAGTCTAGATTTCAACCAAAGTAGTTCATCTAATATAGGATGTTCTTCATATTCCTCAATTAATGAATCGAGAGCCTTATTCGCTTTGATTTGCTTATTTTGATACAGCATTAAATCCACATCGGCATAGGCGCGAAGCGCCTTTTGCGTACTATCTAGAATAGTATTATTTTTTATCAGAATACTTAAATCCATAGCATCATTGGCAATCTCGCGTCTAGTTGCATTTTTCAAAATATCAAGATGCTCTTGAGCCAATTCAAATTCTCCACGGTAAAAAGAAAGCTTTGCATTTTTTAATTTTGCTAATTCACCAAGATTTTCATGTTTGTGACTTTTTTCAACTTGATAATAAAGCAAAACTGATTCCCAAGATTCATCGGTAATAATATAAATATCACCTAAATTCAATTTTGCTTTAGCTATAATATTTTGATCTGCATTTGGAAATTTTATAATTTGATTAAGCATCTCAATTGCTTTATTTGACTCACCCAGATATAGTGCATGTAGTAAAGCTTTTTGTCGGTAAGCTTCCAAAGTATAATTCGATAAGCCAATTTGATCAATTAAATTTTGGTAAGAGACTGTTAAATTTCTAATAGCAGATGTGTCTATAGGAAAATGATTTTTTATTTTCATTTCCTGTGTTTTTATTAATAATTGCTTTGCTTGAATATAATTTTGTGAGTTAGAAAAATTATCCACAATATATTTAAATATCATTTCAGCAATATCATATTCTTGATTTTCATAAGCCAGTTGGCCAATTTCCATACTGTTCTCACCTGGCAATTGATTTCTTTTGTCAATTGCTCGTGCTTGAATAAAAGCTGCATAAAAATTTTCTAATTGGAGATGTGCCCATATTAATAGATCTGCATACAAATCCTTATTGTTGTTTTTCTGCATATTTTCCAATACTAATGCTACAAAAGATTCTAACTCTTCGTCCTCCGTTAAGGACATTTGTAACATATTTTTGACATATCTCAAATTTCCTTGTCGCTCTTGTGCATAAGTCAAATATTCACGCACCATTTTATCTTTCTGATTATTGTAACGGTAGAGCGTAGCTAATTGAATTGCAAATGCATTCGGATCTCGCATTCTTTCTCTAGCAGATAAATACAATCTCTCTGCAAATCTTCTGTGTTGTTTATTAATAAAGAATTGAGCAGCTGATCGTAGATAGCCCAAATTTTGTAATACTTTTTCCTCAACTTCTTTATAATGTTTTTCTGCTGTAGAACTATCATTAACTGTGATGTAGTAATCAATTAAATCTACATCGTATTTAATATTATTAGGAGACCAACGCCTTATTTTTTTTAAATATTTTTCTGTTTCATTATTGAGTTGTTTGGTATATAATATCTCTAAATAATTATTGTGGATAAAAGATACGTTTTGTGGTTCATCAGCCAATTCCCTATAAATTGTTATTGCCTTATCCAATTCACCTTCCTGATAATAAGCATTAGCCAAAGAAATTTTTTGATTACTTTGAGCAAAAGCAACTAAAGCTAAAAAGTAAAAAGATGTCAAAAATAAAATTCTCATTTCAATTCATTTAGATATCCACTTTCTCCACACACATAATATTATATTATTTATTTATATATAAACTATTATATATTGTTAAGGCTGTGGATATGTGGATAAAACCTTCCAGTTTTATTTAAGTTTCACTATCCTTATTCATATCTGAATAACTTTTCAATTTATTAACTTTTAATTGTTTGAAGTTTAAGTAATTAACAGTTTTTGTATTTTATGTGTATAAGTTTTAGATCCAATTTAGATCTTTTTTTAGTGTGGATTATATTGTCGATATTCTCAACTTATTATAAGTTTTACCCACACCTTCGTGAATTTCTATGAGTTTTTATAAGTGCGTGTTAGTAATTGTTTATAAATCATCATCTTCTTCACTTTCATTAACATCGTTATCCACATTAAAATCAAATGTTTTGTCAATAACTTCCCAGTTTGCTTTTACTGTAATTACCTCTTCAAGGTAATAAATATTTTCAGCTGGAGATAAGGTTAATGGATTTCCTGCATCCCATTTTCCATTTGCGTTCTTATCTTCTATCAATCGTAAACGATATTTTCCAGGCTCTACATAATTAAATTGAAAATCTTTATTGTTTATAAGCGTATCCTTTAGCTCATATTTTTCAGATATTAACTCTATAATAAAATCTGATTTGATATTCTTAACATTACCTTTTATGATTCCGTAATCTTCAGCTTTTTTAAATTGTAAGCTAGTTGTTGATACTTCTGTTGAATCAGATTCTATCCCTATGAATGCTCCTTTTCCTGTATAAATTTGTAATGTATACGCATTTGTACTTTGATTTGAATTTCCACGTGAAACGTTTTCATTTTCTGTATCAAGGCCAGTTCGATTGTTGGTTTGACGATCATCTTTTTGATCCATCAAAGAAGGTTTACCTTTCTTTTTAATTTTTGAGCTATCATTATTTATAGCTAAAGTATCAGTCATATTATTAACTGAATCCTTTATGTTATTAATACTATCAGAAACATTTTTTAAACTATCAATTAATTGATTCACTACTTTTTCGCTTATAATGGTATTCAATTTTACTTCTTTTTTATTAAAATTGAACTTTAGTTCTTCTTTAGTAAAAAGTTTAATTGGAATTGTATCTAATCTTAATTGTATTGAATCGTAATTAATGTTATAAACAGGTTTATTAAGCTGAAATATGAATTCCTGTTCTCCAGAGAGTATTTTACCCTTTGGTTTATTTTCAATTTTTATATTCTCATTAGTAATTCTGCTTTCGCGAGTTTTGAAAAATACGGTATCTTTTCTATAGTTATTAATTGAATCATTTACTTCTATCAATAATTCTAAGGAGTCAGTTTCATATTCTAATTCAGGAAAATTTTCCTTATAAATTTTAAGATATTTTGACTCTTCAAGATTATTTGTATAAATAAATTGATTGGTATCATTAGGATTAGTGATTTTATAATTTGATAATCCTTTATTGTATTGGACTATAAAATCTTTTCCTACTGGGCTATATTTTTTTAATTGTAGTGTATCTTCATTTCTTTTATAAGTTAAGATAGAAAGTGGAGCTATGCTATCGATAAGATTGAGCGTATCGGAATAAAAACCATAAGGTTCCGATTGTGAATTATTAATTAGGTTATCATTTTTGTCTGCAAAAGTGTAAACAATATATTGACCTGCTTTAATATTCTGCATTTTATAATTACCATTTTCATCAGTAGTTGTAAAATATACTGGTTTTCCTTGTCGCAAATTCGCAGTATCTGAATTTGCATTATATAGGCCAACTACAAATTCTTTTGCTGGTTGCTGATCAAAGAGATTAGTTATGGTTCCTTCAACTTTTAGTGAGTCTAAGTAGTCTCCAGTACTAAAGGCTATAATTGGATTTTCCCACAAATTTCCTTCTGTTATATCGGATAATGCTTTTCTAAAATTAAAAGTGTAAGTAGTAGAATCGTTTAAAGCTTCTTCCAATTCAATGATTAATTCTTGTTTTTTTAGTGTTGCCTCATACTTTATATCTTCCCTAGGAGTGATAATAAGTTCCTTATTAATTTGCTCAAGTTTCATCCATTCATTGAAGAAAAGTTTTATCTCCTTGCCATTAAAATTAGTGGATTGATTTTTTGGATTTGATTCATATAAGATAGGAGCCTTTTCATCCTTTTCACCACCAGTTGGGCTTTGTACTGTTGCACATGCATAAATAACAATAAGGATCAATAATAAGCTTATATACTTTTTAATCATTTCTTAATAATATAAATTAAACTTGAGTAATTATTTTTATTTTTTACTGCATAACTATTTGATTTATAACCAGTTATGAATGATTTAAGAAATTTATTTTTATTATATTTGTATTTATTGCTCAACAAGCTAATATAATAAGCGTCCAGCTTCATAGGATATACCTTTTTGATTTTCAGCCCATGTTTAAGCATAAGAGTATTCATTGTGTCCTGATTAAAATGATATAAGTGTCTCGGTACATCATAAGCTGCCCAATCGTTTTCAAATACATTATTTTCATAACTATCGATATTAGGGACTGCAATAACGATTTTTCCCTTTTCTTTCAGGATAGTTTTTAAAACTTTTATTGTATCATTGATATTATGAATATGTTCTAATACATGCCACAAAGTAATAATATCAAACTTTTTATTTTTTAGGTTTAATTGTTCTAAGTTCTCTTTTACTTTTGTTTTTGTTTTGGCAATTTCCCTTGCTGTTTCATTTGGTTCCAGTCCATAGGTTTTCCATCCATCTTCCTTCATGGTTTCAAGAAAATACCCTGTACCACAACCATAATCTAATAATCTTCCTTTATTATTTTTAGCGACATAATTTATCAATCTCTTTTTAGATGCTAATGCATATTTCCTTGCCATCTTATATATAAGGTTTATAGGAGAATTTGCTTTATCTGTATGAGATATATATTCTTCTCTGATCATATCTCTTATTTCCTTGGGGCTTTCATTGCTCACCCTTTTCATAATAAAATAATAAAAATAATCTTC